>NZ_NEDJ01000024.1 GCF_002114285.1 Halorubrum ezzemoulense DSM 17463 | reverse complement strand
CCTCCCCAGCCTCGTCGGCGGTCCTCCGCTCCGCTCCGGACCACCGACTCCCTCGCGCGTGCTCCTCGCGTCCTTCGGACGCTCGGAGGCACGCGCCACAGCGGCCACAAAAAACCAGTCCCGCGGCTCAGCGACCGGTGTCGTACTTGTACGTCGCCGAGTCGGGGTCGATCCCGAAGTCCTCCGCCGACTCCTCCGGCTCGTCGTCGCCCGTCGGCTCGGCGTCCTTGAACGCCCGCCGGAACCGGTCCGCCATCTCAAACGCGTCGACGGTCAGTTCGAGGCCGACGACCCCGCCGCCGAGGAACTCGCGCTTCTCGGTGAGGCGGTCCGAGAGGGCCGGCGGGAGGTCGTCGGTGTCGACGCGCTCGAAGCCGAACTGCGTCAGGTACTCCGGCTGGTCCGTGAGCACGTACACCGTCTCGAACCCGTCCGCGGCCGCGGTGTCGACGAGGCGCTCCACGACGTGCGCCCCGACGCCGCGGTCGCGCCACTCGGGGAGGACGCCGATGCCGGTGAGCTCGATCCGGTTTTCCTCGTCCTCGTCGCCGCGGTGGAGGCGGAGCCGACCGAACCCGGCCCGGTCGCCCGACTCCTCGTCGACCGCGATCACGTAGTCCCGCGACCGGAAGGCGACGTCGTCGAGCCCCAGCTGCTCGATCGCGTCCAACAACCACGCCTCGTCACGGTTTTTGGCGTCGCGGACGTACATAGACGGCTGTACGAGGGCGGAGGTGAAAAGCGGTTCCCCGGCCCGGTCGTCCGCCGTCATCGCGTCGCTTTTGCCCGCCGGCCGCCGACCCGACGCGTATGGAATTCGCCGCGCTGGCTGAGCGGGCGGAACGGGTGGCCGCGCACGACGGCGACATCGAGACGACCCTTGCGGTCGCCAACCTGCTCGCGGACGCCGGCGACGGCGGCGCGAACCACGGGTCGACCGACGACCTCCCGGTCGTCGTCCGGTTCCTCCTCGGTCGCGTCTTCCCCGCCCACGACACCCGTACGCTCGACGTCGGGCCCGCGCTCTGCCGCGAGGCGATCGCCCGCGCCGCGGGCCCGAACGTCGACGCCGCCGACGTCGAGGACCGCCTCGCCGAGCGGGGCGAGATCGGTGCGGTCGCGGCCGCGTACGACTTCGGCGGCCAGCGGGGCCTCGCCGCGTTCGGCTCCGGTCGCGACGCGCTCACGGTGGCCGCGCTCGACGAGGAACTCCGCAACCTCGCGGCCGCGAGCGGCGACGGCAGCGAGTCGCGCAAACGCGACGCCCTGTTCGGGCTGTTCACCCGCTGTTCGCCGAGCGAGGCGGCTTTCCTCGCCCGCCTTGTCCTCGGCGAGATGCGGCTCGGCGTCGGCGAGGGAACCGTCCGGGACGCGATCGCGGAGGCGTTCCTGACCTCCGAGACGGCCCACGACGGCGACGGGTCTGGGGACGACGACGATGACGGCCCCGCCGACGGCGACGGTCCCGAACTCGCCGCGCCCGACGACGCGGTCGCGGCCGTCGAGCGCGCGCTTCAGGTGACGAACGACTACGGGCGGGTCGCGGTCCGCGCCCGCGACGAGGGAGTCGCGGGGCTCCGCGAGGAGTCGCTGCGCGTCGGCCGCCCGGTCCAGGCGATGCTCGCGCAGGCGGGCACCGCGACCGACGCGCTCGACGCGTTCGGCGAGGTCGCCGTCGAGACGAAGTTCGACGGGGCTCGCGTTCAGGTTCACTACGCGCCGCACGGAGCCGAGGCGGACGACGGCGTGCCGGACGGCGACGCGCCGGGCGGCGAGGGCACCGCGCTCGGTCCACGGCTCTACTCGCGGAACATGGACGACGTGACGGACGCGCTCCCCGAGATCGTCGAGTTCGTCGCCGACCGCGTCGACGCGCCCGTCATCCTCGACGGCGAGGTCGTCGCGGTCGACGACGACGGCGACCCGCTCCCGTTTCAGGAGGTGCTGCGGCGGTTCCGGCGAAAACACGACATCGACCGGATGCGCGAGGCGGTCTCCCTGCGGCTCCACGCGTTCGACTGCCTCCACGCCGACGGCGACGACTTACTCGACGAACCCCTCACCACGCGCCACGAGCGGCTCCACGAGTTCCTCCCGGACGCAGCCGCGGATCTCACCGTCGCCGCGGACACGGACTCGATCGCGGCCGAGGAGCGGGCCGCGCTCGACGCGGGCCACGAAGGCGTCATGCTGAAGAACCCCGACGCGGCGTACACTCCCGGCGACCGCGGGCGCGACTGGCTGAAGCGAAAGCCCGACGTGGAGACGCTCGACGCCGTCGTCGTCGGGGCCGAGTGGGGCGAGGGGCGCCGTGCGGAGCTGTTCGGCACGTTCCTGCTCGCGGTCCGCGAGGGGGACGAGTCCGCGGCACAAGACGCCGGGAACGACGCGGCCGACCGCGACGCCGGCGGCCGCGACGCCGACGACCCCGCGCCACCGGGGTACGCCACGGTCGGCAAGGTGGCGACGGGGATCACCGACGAGGCGCTCGCGGACCTCACGGAGCGGTTGGAGCCGCACGTCGTCGACGAGACGGGGACGACGGTCTCGTTCGACCCCGAACTCGTGGTCGAGGTCGGCTACGAGGAGATCCAGACCTCGCCGACGTACTCCGCAGGCTACGCGCTCCGCTTCCCCCGCTTCGTCGGCGTCCGCGAAGACAAGGGGGTCGACGACGCCGACTCGCTCGCCCGCGTCCGTCGGTTCGCCGGCGACGGCTGACGTTCCGACACGCGAAACTCCTTGACGGTCCGGTTCGTAGGGTAACACATGCCAGGCCCGCTCGGCGACGCGACGCGGCGAGACCTCACCGACGCGGCCGTCGAGCGACTCGCGGCGGCGGGGTTCGAGGTCGACCGCCCGGAGACGGGTGCCGAGCCGCCGGCGGTCGCGACCCGCGGCGACGACCGGTTGGCGGTGGAGCCGCTCGCAGCGGACGACGCGACGCCGATCGTGATCGCCTCGCGGCTCGGCCACGCGCTCGACCGGGGCCGCCGCGCGCTGTTCGTCGCCCGCGACGCCGACACCGCGGCGGCCGTGCGCGACCTCCTCGCCGACCCGCCGCTGCTCGCCGAGCGGACCGACGGTCGACGAACCTTCCACCTCGGCCCGGACCGGGTCCCGGTCTCGGGCGGCGGCTACGCCTGCGTCCGCGCCGACGGCCTCGGCCATCCGACGTTCGGCTGGCGCGAGACGGACACGCCCCTCGGCCCGGTGACGGCCCGCTCGGACGTCGACGCCGCCGCGGTCGACGACGAAGGGCGACCCGTCGTCCCCCGGCTCCTCTGCGAGGTCGACGGCGAGGCGGTCGCCGTCCTCGCCGGCGTCGATAGCCTCCAGACCCCGCCGGACGAGGCGTTCCCGTTCGCGTACCGCCGCGATCCGGACGACAAGCGGTTCCGCGTCCGGCGGGGAGGCGACGGGACGGTCGTCGAGACGGTCAGCGGGTTCGCGGCGCTGCGCGAGGCCGGATACGTTCCGATTCCGATGCCGCTCGTTCCCGAGCACGCGCTGGGGCGGTCGATCGACGACGAGACGCTCACGGCGGCGTGGGACCTGCTCGTGATCGGTGAGGGCGAATCGGTCGACGACGGCTCGGTCGACGACGGGGCGATCGGCGACACGGCCCTCGACGCCGAGCGCGATCGCGACCGATAGCCACCCTCAAGACGAGCGCGCCCGCAGACGGTATCATGACGGTCTGTTACGAGGAGTTCTCGGTGGAGTGGCTCGGCTACGCGACGGCGCGGCTGGAGACGGACGGGGGGCCGGTGGCCTACACCGACCCCGGCCGGTACGGCGTCCTCGACAACTACTGGGCGCGCGACGGCGACCTCGTCGTCGTCACCCACGACCACCACTACGACAGCGACGGGATCCGGTCTGTCGCGAGCGAGGACGCGACGCTCGTGATCTACGACGGGGTCGACCCCGCCGGCATCGACCGCGACGTGGAGCCGATCGACGCGCTCGCGGAAGAGTACGAGGTCGTCCGCGTCGGCGAGGAAGACCGCGTCGACGTCGAGACGCCCGCCGGCGAGGTACGGGTCTGGCCCGTCCCGGCACACAACGATCCGGAGGGGCCGAACGCGGACGCCGACGGCTCGGTCGCGCACCCGTCCGGGTTCGGCTGCGGCTTCCTCCTGTCGCTCGGCGGGCGCACCGTCTTCTGGCCCGGCGACTCGGACGCGCTCGACGGGTTCGCCGAGCTCGACGTCTCCGTCTTCCTCGCGAACATCGGCGGGGGCGGCATCGTCTCGGACCCCCGCGAGGCGGCGGACCTGGCCGAGGCGATGGACCCCGACCTCGTCGTCCCGATCCACTACGACACGTTCGACCTGCTGGAAGCCGACGGCGAGGTGTTCGCCGGGGACGTGGCGAGCCGGTCGATACCGGTCGCGCTCGACGCGCGCTCGGCGAACCAGTAGTCGGACCGGGCGGACGGAGACCCGAATCTGACGGACTGATTGCCGAACCGGACGGCGCGAACCTCTCGGCCGGTGGCCTTTTTACTCCGCCGCGTCCTTCCCCGGTCGCATGACCACCGAGTCCGCGCTGGCCGACGGGGTCCGGGAGGCGCTTTCGGTCGACGCCGAGGCGTTCGCCGAGCGCGCGGCCGAGGAGGCCGAGATCGTCAAACAGGAGCTACGCGACGGCTCCTTCGACAACCACCAGTCGATCGTCGGCTTCGAGTACGAGTTCTACGCGGTCGGCGACGGCCGGTGGAGCGAGGAGTCCCGGGCCGGCGAGTACGCGCTGATGCGCGTGCCGCGCCGCCTCTTGGAGCTGATGGGCTTCGAGAAGGAGCTGGGGCTCCACAACGCCGAGATGTCCACGAGCCCGCAGCCCCTCTCCGACCACGGGCTCCGCGCCCAGCTCGCCGAGGTCCGCGCCCGACTGGAGGCCGCAGAGAACACCGCGGGCGTCGAGGGGATGCGCCTCGTCTCCGACGGCCTCTGGACTATCCCGCCGGCGGGCGAGACCGCGGAGGGATACCTCACCGACAGCGTCGCTGTCGACGGCGTGGTGGTCGCGGTCAACATGAGCGACGCGGTCCGGTACCACGCGATGGCGAACTCGCGCCGAGACGACCTGAACGCCACCGACGCGAACGGGGGCGCCGCGACCGACGCCGAGGAAGAGCCGGTCGTCACCCTCGACGCGCCGGGCGTGTCGCTGGCGGCGGAGACGGTGATGCCCGAGAGCCTCATCACGTCGATCCAGCCCCACTATCAGGTGGCGCACGCCGAGACGCTGCCGCGGCACTTCCGGTACGCGCTTCGGATCGCCGGCCCCCTGCTGGCGCTCGGCGTCAACTCGCCGTTCTTCCCGCCGGCGCTGTACGACGACGGCTGGGACGGCGAGCGTGTCCTCGCCGAGGGGGCGACAGAGAACCGGGTCCACGTCTTCGAGTCCGTCCTCAACGCGCGGACCGACGCCGACAAGGTCCGGTTCCCCCGGGAGTTCCGCGACGTCGAGACAGCGGTCGACCGCATCGCGGCCGACGAGACGCTCATCCCGATGCCGGACCCGGGCGGCAGCGATCGCTTCGACGACGACTTCGCGACGTTCCGGACGAAACACGGCAGCTACTGGCGTTGGGTTCGCCCCGTCTTCGAGGGGGCGAGCCGCTCGGCCGCGAACGCCCGGATCGAGTTCCGGCCGATCCCCGGCCAGCCCACGGTCCGCGACTCCATCGCGTTTCAGGCGGCCTTCGCCGGGCTGATGCAGGCGCTCGCCCAGCACGAACACCCCGTCATCGGCCTCGAGTGGGAGACCGCGCGCGACAACTTCTACGCCGCCGTCGCCGACGGGCTCGACGCCGACATGGAGTGGATCGACCGCGACGGCCACCGGACGACCGACTCGGACGCGATGTACGCGGACCTCCTCGATCACGCGGAGGCCGGGCTCCGGACCGCCGGCTGCGCGGACGACGAGGCCGCGAAATGGATCGCGCCGCTGCGGTGGCGCGTCGCGAACCGCACGACTCCGGCGAGCTGGAAGCGGGACCGCGTCCGCGCCCGACTCGACGACGGCGACGACTTCGCGACCGCGGTGGTCGACACCCAGCGCGAGTACATCCGCCAGCAGGCCGACGCCCTCATCGACGGCGGCTTCTCGGCGTGGACGGACGGGGAGTGACCGCCCCGTGGACGCCCGGCGACGCGGGAGCCGGACGGCGCGACCGCGACACAGTACAGTTATCGGTCCGCCGCGTCACGCGGCCGTATGGACGAGCTGATCGCCGCGGCGCGCGAAGCCCTCGACGCCGCCCACGTCCCCTACTCCGAGTACCGCGTCGGCGCCGCGCTCCGGACCGCCGACGGCACCGTCTACACCGGCTGTAACATCGAGAACGCGAACTACTCCAACAGCCTCCACGCCGAGGAGGTTGCGCTCGCGGAGGCGGTGAAGAACGGGCACCGCGAGTTCGACCGGATCGCGGTCTCGTCGGGCGTCCGCGACGGGGTCACCCCCTGCGGGATGTGCCGGCAGACGCTCGCGGAGTTCGCGGCCGACGACCTCGTCGTCGCCTGCGACGAGGGCGACGACGCGGTCACGGAGTACACGCTCGGGGAACTGCTCCCGAACACGATCAACGAGGGCACGCTCGACGACGCGAGAGAGGACTGACGCGAGGGAGGACCGACGCGAGAGAGGACTAGATCGGCGGGAGACCCGTCCGGCCGAGACGGAACTACTTTTAAACGGCTCGCCGAAGGGCGGAGACATGACCGACGACAGCGAGGACCCCAACGACGAGGCCGGATACCACGTCGAGGCCGCGCCCGACGACGTCGCGGACGCGGTCCTCCTTCCCGGTAACCCCGAGCGCGTCGACAAGATCACCGCGCTGTGGGGCGACCACGAGGAGGTCGCGCGCCACCGCGAGTACCGCACCGCGACCGGCAGCTACGACGGCGCCCCGATCTCGGTCACCTCAACCGGGATCGGCTCCCCCTCGGCCGCCATCGCCGTCGAAGAGCTCGCGCGCGTCGGCGTCGACACGTTCATCCGCGTCGGCTCCTGCGGCGCGATCCAGCCGGAGATGGACGTCGGCGACCTCGTCATCACCACCGGCGGCGTCCGGCAGGAGGGGACGAGCGACGAGTACGTGCGCGAGGACTACCCGGCGAGCGCCGACGGCGAGGTGGTCTCCGCCCTGGTCGCGGCCGCCGAGCGGCTCGGTCACGACTACCACACGGGCGTCACGATGAGCGCCGACTCCTTCTACGCCGGACAGGGGCGACCCGGGTTCGAGGGGTTCGAGGCCGCCGGCTCCGACGAGCTCGTCGCGGAGCTTCAGGACGCGAACGTGAAGAACATCGAGATGGAGGCGTCGGCCATCCTCACGGTCGCGAACGTGTACGGGCTCCGCGCCGGCGCGGTCTGTTCGGTGTACGCAAACCGCGTGACCGGCGAGTTCCGGACCGAGGGCGAGTCGCGCGCGGCCGAGACCGCGAGCCTCGCGGTGAAGCTCCTCACGCGGATGGACGAGGTGAAACGCGAGGCGGGCGCGGACCGCTGGCACGCCGGCCTCTCGCTGTAGCGGGCGCTCCGGCCGTCACGCTGCTCGCTGCCGAGCGCGGGCGTTCCAAAGCGACTTTACCCACGGACCGCGGAGCGGCAGGCATGAGTACACAGGTCGTGGTCGTCGGCTCCGGGTACGCCGGCGCAGGGGCGGTGAAGGCGTTCGAAGACGAGGTCGGCGAGGGCGAGGCCGAGCTCACGTGGATCTCGGAACACGACTACCACCTCGTTCTCCACGAGGCCCACCGCGCGATCCGGAACCCCGCGGTCGAAGACAAGATCACGATCCCCGTCGACGAGATCAAGTCCCCCGAGTCCGACTTCGTCCAGGGCCGGGTCGTCGACGTCGACACCGACGAGCGCGCCGTCGAGACCGACGACGGCACGACCGTCGACTACGACTACCTCCTCCTCGCGGTCGGCTCCACGACCGCCTTCTTCGGCATCGAGGGGCTGAAGGAGAACGCCCACCAGCTGAAGGGGCTCGACGACGCGAAGGCGATCCACGAGGACGTCCGCGAGGCGGCCGCCGACGCGACCCGCTCGGACCCGGCGCAGGTCGTCGTCGGCGGCGCCGGCCTCTCCGGCATCCAGACGGCCGGTGAGATCGCCGAGTACCGCGACAAGCACCGCGCCCCGCTCGAGATCAAACTGGTCGAGGGGCTCGACGAGGTGTTCCCCGGCAACGACCCGCAGATCCAGGGGGCGCTCCGCCAGCGGCTGGAGGACGCCGACATCGAGATCCTCACCGGCGACTTCATCTCGGAGGCCGACGAGGGGGCTGTCTACCTCGGTGGCGGCGAGGACGAGGAGCCGGAAGAGCTCGGCTACGACGTGCTGATCTGGACCGGCGGCATCACGGGCCAGCCCGAACTGGGCAACGTCGAGGTCGAGAAGGACGACCGCTCGAACCGCGTCCACGCCGGCTCCGACTTCAGCACCAGCGACGACCGCGTGTTCGCCATCGGCGACACCGCCCTCGTCGAGCAGGGCGACGACGACGTGGCCCCGCCGACCGCGCAGGCCGCCTGGCAGGCCGCGGAGGTCGCGGGCGCGAACCTCGCCCGCGCCGCCCGCGGCGCGCCGCTCCGCTCGTGGACCCACGAGGACAAGGGGACGGTCATCTCGGTCGGTGAGGAGGCGGTCGCTCACGACGTGATGGGGATGCCGATCAAGACGTTCGGCGGCACGCCCGCGAAGCTGCTGAAGAAGGGCATCGCCACGCGCTGGATCGCCAAGGTCTCCTCCGCGAGCCGCGGCGTCAGCGCGTTCGGCGACATGTGAGATCGGCCGACGCGCGGTAGCGACGCGACTCTCGGCTTTCGATCCTCGGCTCGGGTCGGCGACGACTCAAACGCTGTTCTCCGTCGAACGACCTCCACGGCGCAACGAAACAGCGGCTCTCGCAGTCAGTGTTCGGCCGGCTCGTCGGGGGCTCGCATATCGTCGATCCGCAAGATGAGAATGTTCGCGGTGTCGTCTTTCCCGTCGACCGTCCCGTCAATGACGAGCTTGGAGAGCGGCGTCGGCCCCACGGCGACGCTGTCGCCCTCGTGGAAGTCGCGGACCGAACCCTGAACGTGGATCTCGGCGCGGCACAGCTCGGGGTGGTGGACGCTGGAGAGGTCGATCCCGTCGACGTTGACCCCCTCGACCTCCTCGCTCTCGTGGTAGATCGGGACGTTCGCGGGCTCGTCCATGCGCTGGATGTCGAGCGCCTCGTACGCGTTCGAGGTGGGTTTGTAGCCGCCCTTCGGGCCGGGTACCCCCTCGACCAACTGGAGGGCCTTGAGGCTCTGCATCTGGTTCCGGATCGTCCCGGGGTTGCGGTCGACTTCCTCGGCGATCGCCTCGCCTTTCACGGCGTCCTCTCGTTCCCCGTACAGGTTGATGAGGGCCGAGAGGATGCTTTTCTGGCTCGAAGTGAGCTCGATCGATGACATGGTGCGGAATACACCGCGCCCCCGCTTAAATGCGGTGGAACCCATTTATAAACGATCGTGTGGAATCGTCTCGGCGGCCGGAGACCGTCGGTTCGGGCCGGTTCGGCTCACCCGCCGCGTAGCCGCTTCATCCGCACGTACGCGAGCGGGCTCGACAGCGCGACGACGACACCGACGCCGATCAGCGCGACGCCGAAGTCGACGGCGACGAACGAGACCCCGGCGCCGACGAGCCCGATCGCCGCGCCGGTGAACGCGACCGCGATGGTCGCGCCGATCGGCTCGATGTCGCCGGGGTCGACCGAGCGGGGATCGGGACTGCTCATGGGCGTCCGTGGCGGCCCGGGCGCAAAACGCTGTCCGATCCGGTCGGTCGGATTCGCTCGGACCGCGGTCGGGCGGATCCCGCCCCGTCGGCTCGACCCGGCCGCCGATCCCCACCATTCAAGCGCCGCGGCGTCGCGTAGCCGGTATGACCACGGTCAGGATCATCGGCGCGCCGACAGACTACGGGGCGAACCGACGCGGAGTCGACATGGGACCGTCGGCGATCCGGTACGGCGGGCTCGCCGACCAGCTCGCCGGCGCCGGCGTCGAGACCGTCGACGCGGGCGACCTCCACGTCCCCCGGGCCGAGGAGCGCGACCCGGACGCGGACGCGCCGAGCGAGGGGGAAGCGAAGTTCATCCGCGAGACGGAAGCGGTCTGCCGGCGGCTCGGCGACGAGGTCGCCGCGACGCTCGCCGACGGCGAGGTGCCGCTGGCGCTCGGCGGCGACCACTCCATCGCCATCGGGAGCCTCTCCGGGTCCGCGCGCGACGCGGACGTCGGCGCCGTGTGGTTCGACGCGCACGCGGACCTCAACACGCCCGCGACGACGCCCTCTGGCAACGTCCACGGGATGCCCCTGGCGGCGGCCCTCGGGATCGGCGAGTTCGCGGACACCGAGTGGGCGAACGCGCCGGGGCTCTCGCCGGAGAACGTCGCCTTGGTCGGGCTCCGCTCGGTCGACGGGGCGGAGGCGGAGCTGATCCGCGACCGCGGCTTCGCGGCGTACACGATGTCGGACATCGACGAGCGGGGGATCACGGCGGTCACGGAGGAGGCGCTCGAGGTCGCGTCCGCGGGCGTCGACGGGATCCACGTCAGCCTCGATCTGGACTGGCTCGACCCCAACGCCGCGCCCGGCGTCGGGACGCCCGTCCGCGGCGGCGTCACCTACCGCGAGGCGCACAGCGCGATGGAGATCGTCGACGAGACTGACGCGCTCCGGTCGATGGAGATCGTCGAGGTGAACCCGACCTTGGACCAGCACAACGAGACGGCTGAGCTCGCGACTGAGCTGGCGGCGAGCGCGTTCGGGAAGCGCGTCTTGTACTGAGAGGCCGGGGTCAGACGCCTCGGTCGAGCTGTTCGACGACCTGCTGGAGGTCCGCCTCGGACTCGACCTCGCCTTTGATCTCCTCGCGGCGGCGCACCGCAGCCGAGTCGGCGTCGTACGCGCGGACGAACTCGGCGCGGGTGTGCTCGTCGAACGCGTGCCGGATCGCGAAGTAGCCGTCGGGGACGATCGTGCCGCACACCTTACACTCGTGGCGCTGGTGGTCGTTCGTCTGGTGGACGATCGCCGCCTCCACGTCGTCGAAGGCGGCGTCGCAGTCGCCGATGCCGCACGTCCAGCGAGGGGCCATACCCGGACTCTCGCCCGAGGGGGATTAACGGTTTCCCAACTCGGCGCGGGCGCGCCGGGGGGTCGACGGGGGTCGGCACCGCGGGTTCACCCCCGCGGTCGCGGCACCGTCGTCGTCGAACGATACCCATTTGCGCGGGCGCGACGACCGTGCGACCGTGACCCGATCGAGAACGCGCGTCGACGCCCACGTCAAGATACTCGACGACGAGGTCGTCGCCCGGGCGAAGGCGCGCGACATCGACGCGCTCGTGTACGCGCCGCACTTCACGCGCCTCCCGACGATCAGCGAGCGTGCGGCCCGGTACACCGACGACGAGCTGACCGTCGTCCCCGCCCGCGAGGTGTTCACCGGCGACTGGGGGAACCGGCGACACCTCCTTGTCCTCGGACTCTCCGATCCCGTCCCCGACTACATCACCTTCGAGGGAGCGATGGCCGAGTTCGAGCGGCAGGACGCGGCCGTCCTCGTCCCGCACCCCGGGTTCGCCACTATCTCGCTCACGCGACCCGAAGTCGACGCGCACGCCGCCCGGATCGACGCGGTCGAGACGTACAACACCAAGCTGCTCCCCCACCAGAACGCGCGCGCCCGCCGGACCGCGACGGAGACCGGCTGCGCCGGGTTCGGATCCTCGTACGCCCACCTCTCCGGCACGGTCGGCGAGGCGTGGACGGCCTTCGAGGGCGACCTCGACGACGCCGAGGCGGTCGCCGACGCCTTCCGCGAGCGACGCCCCCGAACGGTGATCCACCGCGGCGGACTGGGCCACCGGCTCCGCGGGCTCGTGGAGTTCGCGCACCTCGGCTACGAGAACACGTGGACGAAGCTCGACCGAATGTTCCTCTCCGGCAACGAGCCGACCCTCCCGTCGAACGTCGCATACGAGGGGCGATTCGACGACGTGAGCGTCTACGAATAGCGGCCGTGCGAGCGTCTCGGGGCGGCCCGGATCCCGATCGGCTTCCCGGTCAGAGCCCGAAGCCCGCCGCGGCCTCCGACGCCGCGGACAGGTCCAGGTCAAGGCTGACGACGTAGGTGTGAATCGCCCAGAATGCCGTCAGCTCGACCCCGGTGATGACCACCGTGACGAGGTCGGCGTACTTGCTGCTCGTCGTCACGCCGCTCGGCATTCCGAACTCACGGTCCGAGAACGGGTGGAACAGCGCGATGCCGCGTCGGCTGCCGACCACGTCGAGGACGTAGTGGGTCAACACGCCGATCCACACGTACTGGAGGTTGCCGAAGACGATCGGATACGCGAGGAACACCGCGAGCACGGGGAGGCTGTGGAGCGTCTTCCGGTGACGGCCGAAGGCGGTGTCCACGTCGGGGAACAGCGCCCCCAACACGACGGGGACGGTGATCTCGGCGACGGTCGTCGCGGTCGCCGCGTCGAGACCCGGTTCGACGATGAAGCCGAGCCCCAGGGCAAGCAGCAGGCCGTTGAGGACGTGGCCGCGTTTGTTCATGTCTCTGCGTGTGCGGGTCGGCAGGTCAAACCACCGGATCCGGGCGGCGTACCCGGAGAGGATCGCACCGCCTCGCCGTCGACCGGGGTCCACTCACGAGCCGAAACGCTCACGGGCCGAAAGAGCCACGGCGGGCGCGTCCGACCCGACCGTATGGAGTACGAGGAGCCGAAGTTCTTCCACGTGATGCAGTACGCCGCGGCCGCCGACGGCGACGTCATCGACATGGTGAGCGGCAACCCCGACTGGGAGCCGCCCGCCGCGCTCCGAGAGGCCCTCCGCGAGTACGCCAACCTCCCGCCAGCCGACTTCCAGTACCCGCCGAGCGACGGGCTCCGAGAGCTCCGCGGGGCGATCGCCGAGCGCCGGGGCGTCGACCCCGAGCGCGTGGTCGTCACCAACGGCACCGGCGAGGCGAACTACCTCGCGATGGCCCGGGCGCTGGACCGCGACGCTGGTGACGAGGTGCTCCTGATGGACCCGGTGTACCCGTACTACCCCGGGAAGACGCACCTGCTCGGCGGGGAGCCGACGCTCGTGCCCACGGCGCGCGACGGCGGGCTCGACGTCGACGCGATCCGCGAGGCGGCGAGCGAGGACACGGCACTCGTCGTCCTCAACACGCCGAACAACCCGACCGGCGCCGTCTACGACCTCGACGCGGTCCGCGAGGTCGTCGAAATCGCGGCGGCCGTCGACGCGCTCGTCGTCGTCGACGAGGTGTACGACCGGTTCGATCTCACCGGCTCGTTCGAGTCGGCGCTGACGCTGGACTCCGAGCGCGTCATCGTCACGAGCGGCTTCTCGAAGTCGATGGCCATCACGGGCTTCCGCGTCGGGTACGGGGTGTTCCCCGAGGCGCACGTCGGCGACGCGAGGACCCGACACATGCTCGTCAACGTCACCGGGGCGCGCCCCTCTCAGTACGCGGTGTACCACGCGCTCGAAGAGACGCCGTCCGACTACTACGCCGCGTCGCGCGACCTGCTCGCTGACCGCGTCGACGCGTTCGCCGCCGCCCTCGACGCGGCGGGCGCGGAGTACGGCCGCCCGGAGGGCGCCTTCTACGTCCTCGCGCGCTTCGACGGGTTCCCCGGCACGATGGCGAACGTCAAGCGCCTGATCGACGAGGCCGGCGTCGCCGGGATGCCGGGCGAGGCGTTCGGCACCGCCCGCGACGAGTGGATCCGGTTCGCGCTGGTGACGCCCCGAGCGACCGAGGCGGCCGAGCGGCTCGCGGACTACTTCGACGGCGGCCCCGCCGACGCGGGCTGAACCGTTCCCACGACTCCGCCGTATTCAAATACGCGCGCGCAGACCAACGCGTATGGAGCAGATCGACGACCAGTACGCGCCCGCGGACGTCGAGACCGCGGTCGACGAGTACTGGGACGACCACGACGCCTACGAGGCGGCGAAGGAGGCGCACGCCGACGATCCGCCGTTCTTCTTCGTGGACGGCCCGCCGTACACCTCCGGGCAGATGCACCTCGGGACCGCCTGGAACAAGACGCGGAAAGACGCCGTCATCCGGTACAAGCGGATGACCGGCCACCGCGTCACCGACCGCCCGGGATACGACATGCACGGGCTCCCGATCGAGGTGAAAGTCGAGGAGGAGCTCGGCTTCGAGAACAAGCGGGACATCGAGGAGTACGGCATGGAGCCGTTCATCGAGAAGTGTAAGGAATTCGCCCTGGAGAACCGGGCGGCGATGGACGAGGACTTCAAATCCATCGGCGCGTGGATGGACTGGGACGACCCGTACGAGACCATCTCGCCGGAGTACATGGAGGCCGCCTGGTGGGCGTTCTCCGAGGTCGCCGACAACGGGCTCGTCGAGCAGGGGAAGCGGTCCATCTCGCAGTGCCCGCGCTGCGAGACCGGGCTCGCCAACA
Organism: Halorubrum ezzemoulense DSM 17463; assembly: GCF_002114285.1. Taxonomy (GTDB): domain Archaea; phylum Halobacteriota; class Halobacteria; order Halobacteriales; family Haloferacaceae; genus Halorubrum; species Halorubrum ezzemoulense. The sequence continues at coordinate 32,582 of NZ_NEDJ01000024.1, read as the reverse complement.
ACGAGGTCGAGTACGAGGACGTCGAGGACCCCTCCATCTACGTGAAGTTCCCGCTCGCCGACCGCGAGGGGAGCCTCGTCATCTGGACGACGACGCCGTGGACCATCCCCGCGAACACCTTCGTCGCCGTCGACGAGGACCTCACCTACAACGCGGTCCGCGCGGAGAAGGACGGCGAGGAGGAGCTCCTCTACGTCGCCGCCGAGTGCGTCGAGGACGTACTCGGGGAGGGCCGCTACGAGGAGTACGCGGTCGAGGCGGAGCTGACCGGCGACGAACTCGTCGGCTGGGCGTACGACCACCCGCTCGCCGACCACGTCGCCGACTACCCCGACTTCGAGGGCGCCGGACAGGTGTACGCGGCCGACTACGTGGAGGCCGACCGCACCGGCCTGGTCCACTCCGCGCCGGGCCACGGTGAAGAGGACTGCCACCGCGGCACCGAACTCGGGCGCGACATCCACTGTCCCGTCGGTCCGAACGGCGAGTTCGAGGCGGCGGCGGGCGAGTACGCCGGCCAGTTCGTGCGCGACGCGAACGACGACATCATCGAGGACCGCGTCGCCGACGGCCACATGCTCGCGCACGGCACCGTCGACCACAGCTACGGCCACTGCTGGCGCTGTGACACCGGGATCATCCAGCTGGTCACCGACCAGTGGTTCATCTCGATCACGGACGTGAAAGACGACCTCCTCGACAACATGGAGGAGTCGGAGTGGCACCCCGACTGGGCCCGGGACAACCGGTTCCGCGACTTCATCGAGGACGCGCCCGACTGGAACGTCTCGCGCCAGCGCTACTGGGGCGTCCCGATCCCGATCTGGGTCCCGGAGGACGCCGAGCCGGGGAACCTCGACGAGGACATGATCGTGGTCGGCACCCGCGAGGAGCTCGCCGACCGCGTCGAGGAGGATATCGATCCCGACTCGATCGACCTCCACCGCCCCGCCGTCGACGGCCTCACGATCGTCGAGGACGGGACGACCTACCGCCGCGTCGAAGACGTGTTCGACGTGTGGCTCGACTCCTCGGTCGCCTCGTGGGGCACGCTCGGCTACCCGAGCGACGAGACCGCCCACGAGGAGCTGTGGCCCGCCGACCTCATCATCGAGGCGCACGACCAGACCCGCGGCTGGTTCTGGTCGCAGCTCGGTATGGGGACGGCCGCGGTCGATCAGATCCCCTACGAGGAGGTGCTGATGCACGGCTTCGCCAACGACGAGGACGGCCGAAAGATGTCGAAGTCGGTCGGCAACATCGTCACGCCGGAGGAGGCCATCGAGCGCGCCGGCCGCGACCCGCTCCGCACCTACCTGCTCAGCCACGACCAGCAGGGCGTCGACCTCGCGTTCGAGTGGGACGGGCTCGGCGAGATCCAGGGCAAGCTCAACATCCTCTGGAACGTGTTCCGGTTCCCCCTCGAGTACATGGAGCTCGACGGCTACGACCCGGCCGACGCCGACCTCTCGGACGGCGACCTCGAACTCGTCGACGAGTGGGTGCTCTCCCGGCTCCAGTCCGTGGAGACGGAGGTCGCCGACGCGTGGGACGACTACCGCGTCAGCGACGCCGTCAACGCCGTCATCGAGTTCGTCACGCAGGACGTCTCGCGGTTCTACGTGAAGGCCGTCCGCGACCGCATGTGGGAGGAGACCGACTCCCCCTCGAAGCGCGGCGCGTACGCCACGCTCGCGACGGTCCTCGACGAGGTGATCCGGCTGCTCGCGCCGATCGCCCCGTACCTCACCGAGCGGATGTACCAGCGGCTCGACGGCGAGGCGACGACGGTCCACGCGCTGTCGTACCCCGAGCCGGACGCGGACCTGCGCGACGACGACCTCGAACGCGACGTGGCGGCCTTCCGCGACATCGAGGAGGCGGCCGCGAACGCGCGCCAGCAGGCTGGCCGCAAGCTCCGCTGGCCCGTGCCGCGCGTCGTCGTCGAGACCGACGACGAGACGGTTGCGGCCGCGGTCGACCGCCTCAAAGCGCTGATCGCTGACCGCGTCAACGCCCGCGACGTGGTCGTCACCGACGCCTTCGACGAACTGGTCGAGACCGCCGAGCCGCAGATGGCCGCCATCGGGCCGGCGTTCGGCGGGGACGCCCAGAAGGTGATGGAGGCGGTTCAGGGCGCGACCCGCGCCGAGGTCGAGGGCGGCGAGGTCGCGGTCGACGGCGAGCCCGTCGACCTCGACGACGCGATGGTCGAATACGTCGCGGAGCCGCCGGAGAACGTCTCCGGAGCCGACTTCGAGGGCGGCACCGTCTACGTCGACACCTCGCTGACGCCCGACATCGAGTCCGAGGGGTACGCCCGCGACGTGATCCGCCGGGTCCAGGAGATGCGCAAGGAACTGGACCTCGACGTTGAGGCGCGGATTCGCGTCGGCGTCGCGGTCGACGACGACCGGGTCGCCGGCTTCGTGGACGAGCACGCCGACCTGATCGCCGGCGAGGTGCGCGCCGACGCGTGGCTCGACGACGCGAGCGACGCCGCCGACGCCGACGGCGGACTCGTCGAAGAGTGGGAGGTCGAAGGCGTCGCGGTCACGATCGGGGTCGAACCGGTCGCGTAACGACCCCGACGGGCCGTGGCTTTCGCTTAACGCGTCGCGATCCTCGCCCGACGAGTCGGAGCTTTCGTCGACCGATACTGTGGGAACAATTCGCATCCCGAAACCTATAGGTGCGTTCTTTACTCACGGTCGAACATGGATGTCCGGGCGGCTCGCCCCGACGACGCGGAGGACCTGCGAACGGCGGTCTCACGAGCCCGCGAGGAGACGGTGTTCGACGACATCGGCGCGCCACTGCTCGACGTGTCCGCCGCCGGCGTCCGCGAGGCCGCCGCCGAGGCGGAGTGGTCGTTCCTGATGGAACACGACGAGGAGGGGCCCGTCGGGCTCGCCATCGCGCACCCGGATCCCGACGGGACGGAGGCCGAGCTACTGGCGCTGTGGGTTCACCCGAACCGCGCGGGCGAGGGCGTCGCGGCCGAGCTGCTCGCCCGCGTGGGGAGCGCGCTCGCTGACCGCGGGGTGAAAACGCTCCGCGCGACCGTCCCCTCGGACCGCCCCAGCGCCGAGGAGTTCTTCAGCGCGCACGGGTTCGCGCCTCGCGGGACCCGGCGGAGCCCGGCGGGCGACGAATCGATCGTCGTCGCGGACCCCGACGCGCTCACCTGAGAGGCGTCGACAGTCAAAACGAACCGCTTCTCGGCCGACTCACTTCAGCCGCTCTTGGAGGAACGAGGGGTGGGCCGCGGTGACGCCGTCGACGCCGAGCAGCTTTTCCGAGATGACGTCGCCGAGCTCGTCGCCGTCGCCGGCGCGGACCTCCGCCATCAGCATGTGATCGCCCGAGGAGGTGTACAGCGCCTGAACCTCGTCGAGCGACTTCAGATCCCGCGTGGCCTCCACGTACCGCCCCGAGTCGACATCCATGCCGACCATGGCGATCGACTGCGAAGAGAGCTTCTTCGGGTCGACCTCCGCGGAGTAGCCGACGATCACGCCGCGCTCCTCGAGGCGGTCGATGTACTTCCGCACCGTCGGTTTCGAGACGTCGGCTCGCTCGGCGATCTCCCCGCAGGACGCCTGTGCGTCCTCTTCTAACACGGAAAGGATCCGTTCCTCTGTCGATACAGTACTCATATGAGTACGTTTGTCACCAATGAAAAAAGACCTTGCGAATCAAAAAACGAACTCGCCGCGTCGTGAACGGCCGCCGGTCGGCTCAGGCGTGTTTGTCGAGGAACATGTCGTGGGAGCGTTCCCACTCGTAGTCGTCGTCCCAGTAGCGCTCGGCGAGCGGCTCCTCGGGCATCTCGCCGATCGAGCGCTTCTCCTCCCCGTAGGAGGGGCGGTCCTCGTCGACGTAGAAGCGGCCGGTGAGCACCTCGCCCTCGTAGAGGGCTTCCTCGGTCGTCCGCATCATCTCCTGGGCCTCGACGCGGTCCGTCATGTCGAACTCGTAGTCGTCGGAGTCGTTGACGTCGATGTACGGGACGTACTGGCGCGCGTCCTTGTTCCACGTCGGGCACTGCGTGAGGAAGTCGACGTGCGCGAACCCGTCGTGTTCGATCGCCTCGGCGATGATCTCCTTCGCCTGGTTCGGGTTCACTGCCGCCGTGCGGGCGACGTAGGAGGCGCCGGCGTTCAGCGACATCGAGAGCGGTTTGATCGGCTCCTTGGCGCTCCCGTGAGGCTGCGTCTTCGACTTGTGGCCCTTCGGGCTCGTCGGGGAGGTCTGCCCCTTCGTGAGCCCGAAGATCTCGTTGTTGAACACGATGTACGTCATGTCGTGGTTCTCCCGGGCCGTGTGGATGAAGTGGTTCCCACCGATCCCGTAGCCGTCGCCGTCGCCGCCGGCGGCGATCACTTCGAGGTCGGGGTTCGCGAGCTTCGCGGCGCGGGCCACGGGCAGCGAGCGCCCGTGGATCGTGTGGAACCCGTACGTGTCGAGGTAGCTGTTCAGCTTGCCCGAACAGCCGATCCCGGTACACAGCAGGGTCTCCTCGGGCGTGCGCCCGACCTCCGGCAGCGCCTGCTTGAGCGCCTTCAGGACGCTGAAGTCACCGCAGCCCGGACACCAGGTCGGCTGCGGCTCGACGCCGGGGGTGTACTCGTCGCGGTCGATCTCTCGCTCCTCTCCGATTGCTGAAAACGTGCTCATTGCTTAGTCACCTGCGGCTGGGACGAAGGTGGTCTGATGGCCGGGCGCGTCGCCGTCGCCCTCGACGATCGCGGTCTCGAACCCGTCGACGATCTCCGCCGGCTCGAACGGGTTCCCGTTGTACTTCAGCAGGCTCGACAGCTTCTCGCCGTACTGGCCCAGGTTCTTCTGGACGAGCCCGCGGAACTGTCCCGAGGCGGTCATCTCCACGACCAGCACCTCGTCGACGCTCTCGATGAACGCCCGGACCTGCTCGGTCGGGAACGGCAGCATGTCCGAGACGCCGTACGACTTCACCGAGACGCCGGCGTCGTTGAGGCGACCGACGGCTTCCTCGACGGTTCCCTGCTGGCTGCCGAACGTGAGGATGCCGTACTCGGCGTCCTCCGGGCCGGCGTACGACCCGGTGTCGACCGTGTCGAGGTCGTCGCGGATCGCCGCCAGCTTCTCGGCCCGCCGGTCGATCTGCGCGACCCGGTTGTCCGGGGACTCGCTGATGTGGCCGGTCGGGTCGTGCTCGTTGCCGGTCGCGAGGAAGCGACCTCCCTTCTGGCCGGGGATCGACCGCGGGGAGACGCCGTCGTCGACCTCGGGCTGGAAGCGGTGGAACTTCCCGTCGTCGCTGTGGGGCTGCTCCGACAGCGCGTCCTCCGAGAGCGTCTTCCCGAGGTCCGGGTTCGCCGCCCGGTCGAAGTGGCTCTTCGGGACGTTCGTCATCTCACCGCCGAGCTTCTGGTCGTACAGCAGGATCGTCGGGATCTGGTACCCGTAGGCGAGCCGGAAGGCGAGCCGGGACTGCTCGTACGCCTCCTCGACGGTGCCGGGCGCCAGCACGACGCGCTGGGAGTCCCCCTGCGAGGTGTAGAGGACGTGTTCGAGGTCGGACTGCTCCGGCTTCGTCGGCATCCCGGTCGAGGGACCGGCGCGCATGGCCTCGACGAGGACGACGGGCGTCTCCGTCATCTCCGCGAGCCCGAGCGGCTCGGACATCAGCGCGAACCCGCCACCGGAGGAGCCGGACATCGCCTTGACGCCGGCGTGGGACGCGCCGACCGCGAGCGCGGCCGCGGCGATCTCGTCTTCCACCTGCTCGGAGATCCCGCCGAGCTTCGGCAGGTTCTTCGTCATGATGGTGAACACCTCGGTCCACGGTGTCATCGGGTAGCCGGAGATGAACCGGCAGCCCTCGTCGATGGCGCCGTAGGAGATGGCGTCCGACCCGGACATGAGCAGTTGGGTCTCGTCGTGTTCGCCGGTCGGGACCGACACGTCCGGCGCGTCGACGTCGTACTCCTCTTGGACCTGTTCGTAGGCAGTCTCGAGGATCTCGAGGTTCGGGTCGAGGATCTTCTCCGGCATCGCGTCGCGCATCAGGTCCTCGACGTGGTCGAGTTCCATGCCGGTGATCGCGCAGGTCGCGCCGACGCCGGCGGTGTTGCGCATGACCTCGCGACCCATATCGCGGGCGAGTCCGCGGAGGTCGAGGGGGAATACGTGCCAGTCGTTCTCCTCGGCGCGCTCCTCGAAGTTCGGGATCTCGGAGGCGTCGAGCAGCCCCTCGTCGTAGATGATGACCCCGCCTTCGCGGAGCTCATCCAGGTTCTCCGAGAGCGGCTTGATCTCCTCGTTACCGTAGACGGCGCCCTCGGACGGGTTCCGAGCGAACGAGTCGCCGAGCGCTAAGAGGAAGTGGTAGCCGTCGCCCCGGGAGTTCACGGGGTCCGCCGACGCGCGGACCTCCGTGTAGGTGTGGCCGCCGCGGATTCGCGACGGGTAGTGCCGATGCGTGAAGACGTTGAGCCCCGATCGCATCAAGGCCTTCGCGAAGTTCTGGCTGGTGGAAGCGATCCCGTCACCGGATCCCCCCGATATCCGCCAGATGAGTTCGTCGTCAGTCATAATGGTATGTGAGCCCGAGTGGGCCTCGTGGCCTGAACTTGTGTTGGTTCCCTCTTATGGCTTGCTATGGAATCCCAAGGGACAATCATGAAGGTCTATTAGGGTGTCAAATGTTCTCGCGCTGCCGAGCCGATTTTCCGCGTTCTTTTCATTCGCCGCGCGCCGACTCCGGGTATGCTCACGTTCATCGGGCTCGGTCTCTACGACGAGCGCTCCGTCACCGTCGAGGGACGGGAGGCGCTCCGCGCGGCCGACAGGGTCTTCGCGGAGTTCTACACCAGCCGACTGGTCGGCGCCGACGTCGCTGACCTTGAGGCGCACCACGGCGTCGACGTCGAGGTGCGCGACCGCGCCGGCGTCGAGCAGGACCCGGAGCCGATACTCGCGGCGGCCGAGTCCGGCAACGCCGCGTTCTGTACCGCCGGCGACACGATGATCTCGACCACCCACACCGACCTTCGCCTCCGCGCCGAGGAGCGCGGGATCGACACGCGCGTGATCCACGGCGTGACCGCCCAGTCCGCGGCGTCGAGTCTCACCGGGCTCCAGAACTACCGGTTCGGCAAGGCGACGACGCTCCCGTTCCCGTACGCTCACGGCGGCGACGACGTCCCCGGGAGCGTGGTCGAGACGATCGAGGCGAACCGGGAGCGCGGGCTCCACACCGTCGTCTACCTCGACATCAAGGTGGGAACGGGCCCCGCCGGTCCGGACCCCGACCACGAGGAGTACATGACCGCGGACGTCGCCGCCGGACTGCTGGCCGAGGAGTGGGCGGACGAGCTCGCGGTCGTCGTCGCCCGCGCCGGCTCGCCGGACGCGGTCGTCGCGGCCGACCGTCTGAGCGCGCTCGCCGACCGCGAGTTCGGTGACCCGCTCCACCTGCTCGTGATCCCGGGTGACCTCCACCACGTCGAGGCTGACGCCCTCGTCGGTCTCGCCGGCGCCCCCGAGTCGCTCGTCGACGAGTGAGGCGTCCGCGGTCGCGAGGCGAACGCCCCCGAACCGACCGCACGTTTGATTATTATGTGGGGCGTTGGCACGCATCATGAATGACGTGCCGGTAGATCGACTCATGTCGACCGACCTGACGACTATCGAACGCGGGGCCGCGGCGGCCGACGCGGCGGAGCAGATGCGCGAGTCCGGGGGTAGCTCTCTCCTCGTCCTCGACTCCGACGGGGCCCTCGCCGGGCTGATCACCGCGACGGACTTCGTCGCCCTCGTCCGGGACAACGACCCGAAAGACCGGACGCCGGTCGAGGCGTTCATGACGACCGACGTGGTCACGGTCGGCCGCGAAGACACCGTCGCGGAGCTGGCGGAGCCGACCGCACACGGCTACACCCACCTCCCGGTGACCGACGGCGACGACAGACCGATCGGCATGGTCTCCACGACGGACCTCACGGCGTACCTCTCGCGGCGAGGCTGACGGGTCGGGCGCCGGGACGGCCCGAGGCCGCGTGACGGCGCCGCATCCGAGTCGAGATCGCGTCGCGTTGTGCGTTCCGGAAGAGTAATGAAACATGGTAACACACAGCGCGGTATGGATCTCGACGACAGGACCCGCGTCGCGGACGTGATGTCGACGCCCTTGGAGACGATCGGGGCGGACGCGCCGCTCCGGGAGGCCGCCCGGCGGATGCGCGACGAGAACATCAGTGCGCTCGTCGTGACGACGGGCGGAGGATGTATCCTCACGCAGAGCGACGTCGTCGGAGCGGTCGCCAACGGGAGCGACCCGGAGGCGACGACGGTCCGCGACGTGATGACCGAGGACGTCGAGACGGTGACGCCGGACCTCATGCTGGAGGAGGTCGCCGCGATGATGACCATGTACGGCGTGAAACACCTCCCGGTCGTCGACGACGACTACGTCGGGATGATGTCGTCGACGGACATCGCCGCACACATCTCCTGAGGCCGGTCCGACGGGCTGCCTGACCCACTTCGCCCACCGGACTCAGCGGGCCCTCACAACAGCAACAGCGGCGCCCCCGCGACCACGCCCACGGCGATCAACAGGAGGTTCCACAGGAACACCGGCCTGACCAGCTCGCGCGCGATGCTCGCCGCGAACGCCGTCTTCACCAGGATGCTGGCGGCCGTCCCGGCGACCACGCCCGCGACCGCGGTGTCGACGCCGATCTGTCCGGTCCCGAGCAGCGAGACCGCCGTGGTCGTCGAGGTCCCCGACGACACCAGCCCCGCGAGGAAGGAGGTGGCGACGAACCCGCCAGCGCCGAACGTCCGCTCGGCGACCGCGGAGGCGAGCAGCACGAGCAGGAAGAGCGCGCCGAACGTGAGCGCGTTCCCGAGGCTGAACGGCGAGGTGAGCTCCGCCTCCATCGTCGTCCGCCAGTCGCTCCGCCACACGGCGACGCCGATCCCCGCGACCGTGATCGCGCCGAGCGGCGCGCCGACGACGAGCGCCGCCTCGGGGACGAAGACGGCCACGACCGCGGCGTTCCGGAACGCCATGGCGGCGTTGGCGAGCAGGATCGACCCCACCGCGATCTCACCGAGGTCGGCGCGCCCCTTCGCGCGCTTCGCCATCTCGGCGACGACCGCCGTCGAGTTGACGAGCCCGCCGAAGAACCCGGTCACCGCGTAGCCGCGCCCCTGATACCGCTTCACCAGCACGTAGTTGACGAAGCCGATGGCGCTGACCGCGACCACGAGCGACCAGACGAGCCGCGGCTGGACCGCGTTCCACGGGTCGATCGTCTCGGCGGGGAGGAGGGGGAAGACGACGAACGCGAGGATGGTGAACTCCACCGCGCTGCGCACCTCCTCGCGCGAGAGCCCCCACGCGAACTGGTGGAGCTCCCGTTTCAACACCAAGAGCAGCGACGAGAGCACCGCCACCGTCACCGACTCGATGAACAACTCCTCGGCGACGAGCACCCCGACCCCGTACGTGACGAGCAGCGACGCCGACGTGGTCAGCGAGAGCCCGTCGACCTCGGCCTCGACGAAGCTCCGGACCGCCAGTAACACCGCGCTGGCGACCACCAGCACGCCGCCGACGACGAGCAGCCCGGGCTCGTCGACGAGCGAGAACACCGCCGCCGCGAGGCTGACGAGCGCGAACGTCCGGATCCCCGCCGACTTCTGCGACCACTCGCGCTCCAGCCCGAGGAACATGCCGAGCGCGGTCGCTAACGCCAGCTTCGCGACGTTCGTCTCGAGGTAGACGAACGGGTCGACCCCGCCTATCACCGCCGCCCACCTCCGCGCGACCGCGCTCTCGGACCGGCGCCCGACGGTCCGTCTCGCGCCCTCGTAGTCATGACCGACCGTTCCGGCCCGCTACGTCTATAGCTTGCTATATAGTAATCTATAGTATCTCCAAAGCGGGGCCGTCGCGGACCCGCCGCCCTATCGGTTCGTCGGTTCGCGCGGCAGGTCGAGCGCCTCGGTCAGGTCGTGCTCCTCGCCGGTGATGAGGTAGAGCACGTCCTCCAAGATGACCGCGAGCTCGGGTAGCTCGCGCACCGCGAGGAAGGTGATCGCGATGAGCGCCACGACCGCCAGCAGCTGGCTCATGATCCGGTCGGAGATGAGGAACGACACCCGGTACGGGTCGGTCGCGCCGAACATCGTCATCACCAGGTCCGGGTACCAGTGCATGTACTGGTTGCCAGACACCACCGAAATGAACGTCGTCCGGAAGATGTTCAGGACGTAAATGAGCGGGATCGACACCGCGAGCGCGCGGAGCTTCCGCGCGAGCGGCGCCTCGACGGCGGCGACGAGGCCGCCGAAGATGGCCATACTCCCCAGCCCCGTACACGCCAGTACGATGTGGATGATGACGGTGTGGCCGTCGTCCAGCGTCCACGAGTACGCCGCCTCGTACCCCTCCCTGCTCGTCACCGCCTCCGGCGCGTACCCGAGCAGGTCGATGAGCGCACCGGTCTGCGTCGCCACGACCTCGATGAGGATCCGGCGGGGCTCCGGGACCGCGACCCCGCCGACGGTGAACGCCGGGATCGTCTCGAACGGGAGGTAGATGAAGAGCATGATCGCGATGGCCCGCGTGAGCGTGAAAAGCGACGCGCGCCCGTCGTAGAGGAGATACCCCGCGTACACGCTGGCGGGGAAGCCGACGAGCGCAAGGATCGACTCGACGTAGCTCTGGTGTTCGAACGCGAAGTACGGCACCGTCGACAGCCAGAAGAGCCCGAACAGCGCCCACGTCCCGGCCGCGAGCGCGCGACCGGCGGCCAGCCCGCGCTCGTCGAGCAGCCACGCCGTCGCGAAGAGGATCGCGACGATCCACGCGAACGTGAACGTGTCGGGAATCACGCTCAACACCGCCGGCGCGCCGTGGCCGAACATATCGCTACGGTCCGTCGTCGTCGAATAAAGCCCTTGTCGTTGCGTGCGATCCCGGCGTCAGACGGTCGGGTCGGCTCGCGCTTCCTCGTCCGCCGCCGCGCCGATCGGCCGGCCGGAGGCCTTACCGTTCCTCGCTGTCGAGGACGCGGATCTGGTCGCCGCGGACCGTCACCGGAATCGGGACGGTCGCCTCGTACAGCTCGACGGTCACCTGGTCTTTCCCCTCGTCGATCCGCTGGACGCGCGCCTTCTCGCCCTTGAACGGACCGGCGATCAGCTCGACGATGTCGCCCTCGGCGATCCCCTCCACGTCCGGGGTCGGCGAGAGGAAGTGCTCGACCTCGGAGAAGGGGCTCTCGGCCGGGCCGTCGCCGCCCTGAATGACGCCGCGGGCGTGCGGGATCTCGTCGAGAATCCGGCCGAACGCGGCCCCGTCGGTCGCCTCGACCATCACGTAGCTCGTGAGCTGGTCGGGGGCGATGACGGCCTGGATCTCGGGCGTCTCCTTCTCGGCGAGCATGTCGGCGACGGTGCGTTCCTGGCTCGCCGTCGTCTTGACCGAGTAGATCGGCATTACGCGCCGACCCCCGGGAGGAGGCTCATGATCGCGAACATCAGGAAGCCGATGAACCCGATGAGCAGGATCCCGGCGCCGGCGATCTTCGACACCTGGAGGAACTCGTCGGTGCTCGGCGTGCTCGCCAGCTTCAGCACCCGAATGTAGCTGTTGAGGTCGTACGGAACGTCCATGTTACCAGCGAATTCGAGACGAGACGGTTTTTACCTTTTGATGCGGCTCGGGACGGGGCGACTACTCCACGTAGTCGATGTCCTCGACGTCGGCGGAAGCAGCGCCGCCCTCCGGCGGTTCGCCGTTGCTCCCGTAGATCTGCGGCGACTCGACGCCGGTGACGACGATCATGGTTCGCATCTCGCCTTCGAGCTCGTCGTCGACGGAGGTCCCCCAGATGATCCGGGCGTCGGGGTCGATCCGGTCGTATATCTCCTCGACGACGCCCTCCGCCTCCTCGATGGACATGTCGGTGCCGCCGGTGACGTTCACCAGCGCGGAGTTCGCGCCCGAGATGTCGACGTCGAGCAGCGGCGAGCGCAGCGCGGACTTCACCGAGTCTTGCGCCTTCGAGTCGGAGTCCGACTCGCCGAGGCCGATCATCGCGACGCCGCCCTTCTCCATGACCGTGCGAACGTCGGCGAAGTCGAGGTTGACGAGCCCGGGCATCGTGATGAGCTCCGTGATCCCCTTCACCGAGCGCATCAGCACCTCGTCGGACACCTTGAACGCCTGCCGGACGGGGAGCTTCCCGACCGCGTCGAGCAGGCGGTCGTTGGGGACGACGATGACCGTGTCGCTCACGTCGCGGAGGCGTTCGAGGCCGGCCTCGGCGTTCGTGCGTCGGACCTCGCCCTCGGCCGTGAACGGGGTCGTGACGATGGCGATGGTGAGCGCGCCAGACTCGCGGGCCGCCTTCGCGACCACCGGCGCCGAGCCGGTCCCGGTGCCGCCGCCGAGCCCGGCGGTGACGAACACCATGTCGGAGCCGTCGATGGCGTCTTGGATCTCCTCTTGGGACTCGATGGCGGCCTCCTCGCCCACCTGCGGGAGGGAGCCCGCGCCGCGCCCCTGCGTCTTCTGTTGGCCCATGAGGATCTTCGTGTCGGCCTCGATGTTGACGAGGTGCTGGACGTCTGTGTTGGCGGCGACCAGCTTCGCGCCGTGGATCCCCTCCTCAGTCATGCGGTTGACCGTGTTGCCGCCGGCGCCCCCGCAGCCGACGACCGTGATGTTCGTCTGGAGGTCTTGGAGGACGTCCTGCAGCTCGTCGTCGGTCATCGTCCCGGTCTGTGGCGGCGCGCCGGCGCTCCCTCCGGCGGCGCTCTCGCCGGCTCCCCCGGCGTCCTCTGCGGGGGCCTCTTCGGCTTCGTCGATGGCGTCCTCAACGATGGAGTCCATTATGTGGTGTCGTTGCGACCCGGACGTATTTATTTTTGCCCGATCGTCTGACGCAGGTCGGACGCCGAAATCTCCGGCGTTCGCGGCCGACCCGAGCGAGTACGGCTGACGCGGTCGATCCGCCGGCCGCACGGGCTTTTATAAATTATTTGAGGGCGTCGCCGTCGATCGGGAACCGCTCCGTCCGCGCTCGCGACACGTCGTCTGGTTCGACGGTCGCGCCGTCGACCTCGACCGCCTCCCCGTCGGCGAGCCGGCCGAACGCCGGCCCCTCCGGTACGCCTCGTTCGGCCGCCAGCGACGGGTCGAACGCGGTCTCGCGGGCGACCACCGCGTTCCGGTCGGCCGCCACCTCGACCGCGTCGTACCCGGTCTCCAACACCGCCGCCAACCCGTCCACGAGGTCCGCGTACCCCGGCGTCTCCGGAGTCGTCGCGAACGCGACCCGCCCCGCCGCGCGGGTGCCGCCTTGTTCCGTGTCGAACGCGACGGCGACGCGCTCGACCGCCTCCCGCGTCGCGGCGGCGTCGAGCCCCTGCGCCCGCGAGCATAGGTCCGCCGGAAGGTCGCGGACCCGGACCGCTGCCCCGTCGCCGCCGGTGCCGTCCGCCCGGTCGCCACCGGCGTCTTCCGCCTCGGTCCCCGCCGTTTCGGGGACTTCGTCGGCGACCGCGCCGAACCGCAACCCCTCGTCGACCGGTCCGATCGCCGCCTCCAGCCGCTCGACGAGCGGGATCGGAGCATCGCCGACCTCGCGGACCCACGTCTCGCTCACGACCCGGTGACCGAGGTCCTCGACCACCGCGGCGAGGTCGGGGCGGTCACCGTCGATCACGGCCCGGTCGGCGCGGCTCCGCTCGAAGGCGGCCTCGATAACGTCGCAGTTCGCCTCGGGCGCGCCGAGGGCGGCGAGCGCCCAGTCGGCGCCGACGTGCCCAACCGCCCACGCGGTCTCGCGGACGATACGGGTGAACCGCGGCGCGTAGTGGCCGCCGCCGAAGCCGACGACGTGACGGGGGCGCGGCGCGGTCGCGGCGTCGGCGACGCCCTCGCCGACTACGTCCGCGCCGGTCCCGCGCAGGTCGAGGACTGCCCGCGCGACCGCCGCGGCCGCCTCGGGGTCCTCCCACTGCGGCTCGTCGGAGCCGAGTTCGACGAACAGCGACGGTACGGAGACGCCCGTCGGCCCGTGGTGGGTACACTCGATGCCGACCTCGTACCCCTCCGGGGCATGTCGCGCGAGCGCCTCGACGGCGCGCTTCTCCGCGCCCGGCGCGGCCCGCGCCAGCGACTCGGGGTCGCCCCCGTCCTTCGCCTCGCCGAAGTTCCCGGTGAGGTGCGCGGTCAGGAGTTCGCCCGTCTCCCCCGAGTGTCTGGAGACGAACGCGAGGAACTCGGGGTCGCAGTCGAACGCGGCGGCCGGGTCCGACAGGCGGATGTGGAGGTCGTCGAACTCGCGGAGCTCGAACCCCGCCGCCCGGTAGTACGTTGCGCCCCCGTCGGCGTCGGGGTGCGACTCGTCCTCGCGCGCCTCCCAGTCGCCGACCTCGAGCAGCCGCTCGCCGATGTGCGCCGAGGCGCTGTCGGCCCGGCTGACGACGATCGCTATCACGACGCCGACTCGATCGCCCGCGACGGAATAGCCGTCGGTTCTGCTCCGACTCCGCGGGGGCGCGTCGACCGGGGTCCGGCCGTCCGCGCTACGGGAGCAACAGATAGACGAAGGCCCCGTATCCGACGGTGAGGACCGCGCCGTCGACGCGGGTGATCCGCTCGCTGTACGCCATGATGCCGACGATGACGGCCGTGAACGCGAGCAGCGCGGGGAACTCGAAGCCGCGAACGCCCGGGGCGACGCCGATGGGCGTCACGACGGCCACGATGCCGATGACGGCGAGGATGTTGTAGATGTTCGAGCCGACGACGTTGCCGACGCTGAACTCCGCCTCGCCGCGCACCGCGGCCACGACGCTGGCCGCCAGCTCCGGCAGCGACGTGCCGAGCGCCAGCACGGTGAGTCCGATGAAGATGTCCGAGAAGCCGGCGGCCGCCAGCAGCGACTCGCTGCCGTCGATCAGCCACCGCGAGCCGAGGACGAGCGCCGCGATCCCGGCGACGACCATCGCGATGTCGCGGGCCTTCGCGTCCGGCATCTCGTCCCGCTCGCTGTCGGTGATCGCCGACTGGTTCTCCCGGACGCGTCGCAGCACCGCGGCGGTGAACGCCACGAGCGTCCCGAGCAGCACGACGCCGTCGAGGAACCCGATCCGCCCGTCCCAACCGAGGCCGACCAACAGCAGCGCGGCCAGCACCATGAACGGGACGTCACGGCGAAACACCGTGTCGGAGACGTTGAGCGGGCGGATCAGCGCCGACACCCCCAACACGAGCCCGATGTTCGCGATGTTCGAGCCCACGATCGCGCCGAGTCCGATGTCCGTCGACACCGTGACGGCGCCGAGCAGGGAGACGAAAAGCTCCGGGGCCGTCGTCGCGAACGCCACGACGGTGCCGCCGACCGTCGACGCCTTCAGCCCCACGGCGAGCGCGAGGTCCCTCGCCCCCGCGACGAGCAGTTCGGCGCCGGCGTACAGGAGGGCGACGCCGACGGCGATCAACAGCAGTTCGAGGAGTGGCGACCCGGGCAGCACGGCTCCCGGTTCGCAACGGCGTTTCAAAAGGGTCGTGATCCGCGACCGCCCGAGGTGGCGGCCGTTACCGTTTCGCTACGAGGCGGGTCTCGGCCGCCCCTTCGATCGGTTCAGGCGTGTCCCGCCCGGAACTCGCCGTGTTTCACGCCGATCGCGAACGCGAGCCCGCCGAAGACGAGCATCGACGGGACGACCATCATCAGGGTCGTCTGGAGGGGCATCATCTCCGCGCCGATGAGGCCGCCGGCGCCGACCGCGACGATCAGTACGAGGATCGCTGCCGCGCGTGGAAGGTCGAATTCCATGATTTCGGTACGTCGCGAGCGATGCTAAACGTTCGGTCTCCGCGACGGGATCACGCCTCGATGATCTCGTCGTCCTCGCCGCCGGGGATCCGGATCTCACCGTCGAGCGCGACCGTCGCCCGACCGCCGACGCGGACGCCGTCCGCCTCTACTCGCACGCGCACGCGGCCCGGTCGGTCGAGGAAGTGGCCCTGCTCGAAGCGGAGCTCGTCCGGCTCGTCCCCGTCGAAGGCGTCGACGTGACGGAGGTATCCGCCGACCGCTCCGCTCGCGGTGCCCGTGACCGGGTCTTCGGAGATCCCCAGTGAGGGCACGAACGCCCGACCGTGGGCCGTCGAGTCGGCGTCGAGCGCGTCGAAGGAGAACGCGTACACGCCGGCGACGTCGAACTCCTCGGAGAGGCGCTCGACGGCCGCGTCGTCCGGGTCGGCCTCGCCGAGCCGCTCCAAGAAGTTCACTGGGACGACAAGGAACGGGAGGCCCGTGGACGCGACCGCGGCGGGGAGGTCCGCGCCGACGTCGCGAAGCGCGGCGGGGTCGACGCCGAGCGCGGCCGCGACCCGGTCGAGATCGACGTCGACGACCTCGACGCTCGGCGCCTGCTGTCGCATCCACACGGTGCCGTCGGCGTCGACCGCGACGCTGAGGTCGCCGACGTTCGTGCGGAGCGTGCGCTCGCCGCCGTCGATCGCTCCCTCGGCGAACAGGGCGCCGTAGATCGCGATCGTGGCGTGCCCGCAGAGGTCGACCTCCGTGGCCGGCGAGAAGTACCGGAGCCGGTCGTCGGCCGCGCCGTCGGCCCCGGTCAGGAAGGCCGTCTCCGAGGCGCCGAGCTCGGCGGCGACGGCGGCCAGCTGTTCGTCGCTCAGCCCCTCTGCGTCGGGGACGACGCCGGCGGCGTTCCCGGCCAGCGGCTCCGCGGCGAACGCGTCGACGAGCAGCGCGCGTCGGGTCTCCATGTCGAACCCCTCCGAGGTCGCGAACAAAAAGCCTCCCGAGGCGCTCCGAGGCGGACGGGGTCCTTCCCGAGCGGAGCGGCGACGCCAGTGCGCGGTCGTCGCGGGTCCGGGGCCGTCGCGGACGCCCCGGTCGTTACCGACATGACGAACTCGACCCAACAAGCGCTTCGACTCCGAGGCCCGTCGGACCGCACTCCCCGGAGCGTCCGATGTCAATCCTTTTGCCCTCGACCGCAGATGAGTGTGTATGGGCCTCTTCGACCGGCTGCGAGGGAGCGACACGCCGCGCGTGGCGTTCATCGGGATCGACGGCCTCTCGTACCGGCTCGTCGCCGACAACCCGGAGACGTTCCCGACGCTGTCGGCGATCGCGGACGACGGTGAGGGGGGACAGATCGACAGCATCGTCCCGGCGGAGTCGAGCGCCTGCTGGCCGAGCCTCACGACGGGGACGAACCCCGGCGAGACCGGCGTGTACGGCTTTCAGGACCGAGAAGTCGGCTCCTACGACACGTACGTGCCGATGGGACGCGACGTGCAGCGCCCCCGGGTCTGGGACCGCGCGACCGACGCGGGACTCGACGCGACCGTGATGAACGTCCCTGTCACGTTCCCGCCGCAGCGGACCGTCCAGCGGATGGTCTCAGGCTACCTCTCCCCCGACCTCGACGCGGCCGCGCATCCCGACGAGTTCCGCGAGTACCTTGCCGACAGCGACTACCGCCTGTCCGTCAACGCGAAACTCGGACACAAGGCGGACAAGACCGCGTTCCTGGACCACGCCCGCGAGACACTCGACGCCCGCGCCGAGGCCTTCGAGCGGTACGTCGAGCGCGACGACTGGGACCTCTTCGTCGGCGTCTTCACCGCCCCCGACCGGGTCAACCACTTCCTGTGGGGCGACTACGAGGACGGCGGCCAGTACCGCGAGGACCTGCTCTCGTTCCACGCCGCCATGGACGAACACGTCGGCTCGATCCGCGAGGCGCTCCCCAGCGACGTCACGCTCGTTGTCGGCTCGACGCACGGGTTCAGGCGCCTGCGGTACGACGTGTACTGTAACGAGTGGCTCGAACGCGAGGGGTGGATCTCCTACGCGGACGACGACCCCGACTCGCTGGCCGACGTCGACGACGACGCCCGCGCGTACTCGCTCGTCCCCGGCCGCTTCTACCTCAACGTGGAGGGCCGCGAGCCGAACGGCGTCGTCCCCGAAGGCGAGTACGAGGCGACGCGCGCGGAGCTACGCGAGGCGCTGGAGTCGTGGACCGGCCCCGACGGGAATCCCGTCGCAGACCGCGTCGTCGACCGCGAGACGGTGTTCCGCGGCGACCATGCCGCCATCGCTCCCGACCTCGTCGTCCTCCCGAACGACGGGTTCGACCTCAAGTCCGGGTTCCGTCCCCACGACGGCGTCTTCGACCCCGACGGACCGCGGACGGGAATGCACGCCTTCGACGACGCCGCGCTGTTCGTCGACCACCGTGACGCGACGGTCGACGACGCCGACCTCCTCGACGTCGCCCCCACCCTCCTCCGACTGCTCGACATCGACTACGGCCGCACGGACTTCGACGGTGCCAGCCTCGTCTGAACGGCTCCGACGCCTTCCGCAGTCTCGTCTGAACGGCCCCGACGCCTTCCGCGACGGCCGCACGCCGTGGCCGACCGAATTGAAGTGACTCCACCCCCACCGACGGGTATGGAACGCACCCCCGACGGGACGCCCGTCGGCGTCGACGACCGCTACGCGGTCGCCGGCGTCTGCGACCACCTCACCGACGACGGCCGGTGCCGCTTCGCGCTGACCCGGGCGGGCGACGATCCCGAGTTCGCGGCCGCCCGACGCGCCGACAGCTACGACTGCCACGTCGGTGCCGACGGCGAGTGGCGCGCGTGCCCCCACTATCGGTCGACGACCGACGCGAAGACGTGTGTCCGGTGCGGGCTCGAAAACGTGCGCCTGGCTCACGACGACTCCCGCCCGCTCGTCGAGGAACACCACCTCCCGTACGGCGGCGACGACTCCCACGAGATCACGGTCGGCCTGTGCCGCTGGTGTCACGCGAAAGTCCACGAGTCGATCGCCCGCATCGACGACGACGCGAGCCCGGATCCAGAAGCGATCGCCGAACGCGAGCGGCGGCGAGAACGAGAGCGCTCGGCGTCGGCGTTCGAAACGGCCAGCGAGACGTACGATTTCGACGAGTGAGGAAGCCGCACGGCCGTAGAAACGGGGCTCCCACCTCGACCGCCCGTCCGAGACTCCAGTCAGGCGTCTTCGGCCGGTCGGATCAGATTCGCCAGCGCGACGAGCAGTCCGAGGAACCACCCGAGCGGAACTGAGATGCCGATCCACATCAGGACGTATCCCAGTCCCGGTAGCCCCCACTGCTCGCCGAAGGTCTCCAAGTCGAACGCGCCGCGGAGCGTCTCGTTGATCCCGCCCACCGAAAGGAACGTGTCGAGGATCCACCGCGCGAGCTCGTAGCTCGGCGGGAGGATCAGCTCCTCTAACGTCGGCGTGACGAGCGCCGCGACAACCGGCGGTAAGAACAGCGCCGTCATCGCGAACGGGTACGCGAGCAACACGCTGACGAACCGCCCGCCGAGCTTCGAGAAGCCGGCGGCGAAGGCGGCCGAGACGACGGCGACCGCGCTGGCGGCGCCGACCGCGATCACGGCGTCAAAGGGTAATTGAAGGTGCGTGATTACCGTGAGCGTCCCCCAGACGACGGCGGCGACGACGACCGCGCCGGCGACGCCGATCCGGGTGACCGCCGAGTCGAGCTTCGCCGCGTAGTAGCGCGTGGCGAACCCGACGAGCAGCAGTGGGTACGCGACCGCGACGAGCGGCGCACCTAGCACGGCCCAGAGGTAGTAGCCGACCGACTGTACGGCCGTCTCGGGCTTCCACTTCCCCAGGACCGCGCTCGGGTCGAGCTGTCGCGGGAAGACGACTTCCATCCACGTCTCGTGGAGGCGGACCACGTCCAAGAAGAGCGCTTCCACCAGCCCGGTTTGTCCTCGGCGTTCCATTTGCCTCACGTCGCGCGCGGCCCGACGTGAACTTTGTGCCTTCGGCTGCGGGGTTCTCGCGACCGATACCCGCGCCGATAGGCTTAAAGAACTGCGTAGACCTACCCGAACGCATGAAACGACGTGGGCGGCTCGCGGCGCTCGCAGCGTCGACTTCGGTCGCAATCGCCGGGTGCGCCGGCGAGGACGGGAGCTACGAGTTCGACGCCGAACCGGCGCGCATCCCGGAGAGCGCGTACGCCGAGGGGTTCTCCGGTGAGGATCCGGAGTCGTTCACCATCGATCAGGAGTTCAACGCCGCGGGCGTGAACGCGGACGTGTCCGCAACGACGTGGATCGCCCGCTACACCAACCAGACGGTGGGATCAGCGCTGTTCGTGGCGAGTACCCCCAACGCTTCGATCGGCGGGCAGTCGGTCAATCCGCTCGTCCGGGCCGACGACGCGGAGCTCATCCGGCGGCTCCTCAGTCAGGTCGACCAGCAAGGGATCGGCGGCAACGGCACCGACATCCAAGCCGACGACATCGAGAAGCGCGGTGAGGAGACTCGGACGATCCTCGACGAGGAAACCTCCGTCTCGATCCTCGAAACCACCGTCAGCGCGGAGGTCAGTGGCGACGGCGGTCAGAGCGGCTCTGTCGAAGACATTCCCGTCCTCGTCTACATCGGCACCGTCCAGCACGACGACGACGTGATCGCGCTGGTGGGCGTCCATCCCGTCGAGATCGACCAGTCTGACCAACTCCTCTCGATGATGGAAGCGGTCGAGCACTGACCGCTTCTAACGACCGCTTCGCCTTCCCACCCACGTTCCACCCGTTTTCGAAACTCATCTCCGCACTCGTGGCGCCGCAGTCATGCGATTATTTTCTCGAGCGGAAGCTTTCACCTCCGTAAGTCATTTATAAACGATCGGCCGGAGTGAGAGATCCCGCGGGTACAAGACGCGCCTCGCGGTCGCCGGGTCGACTGTCGACCTCGGCCGTTCCGAGAGCTATCGCTTGGCATCCGCGGCCCGTTCGCCATGATCCGAACGCGATCGCTTCGATGGGTGTCGGTCGGAATAGTTGCCTGTCTGGTAATTGTTACTGTTGCGCTACTGCTCGGCGCAAATACCGTTACAGCCCAAAATTCTGATCAGAGCGTCTATTTAAATAAATCTGGCAGTCCAGATAGTCTTCGGGTAGGCAAATCCAGTCAAAACATTAGTAATATAAGCATTATATTAAATCAAGCAGACAGTGTTCAAAGTATCAAATTGTTTGTGAACCTGACTAGCGTTAAATCAAAAGGTGTTCGCACCTCTTCTGCTTCAATATCAATTAATAGCATTCAAAATGGATCTGTAACTAATACTTCCTACCTGAATTCTGACCATAAGTCATTTTTAACAGCAACTATTCGTCCCAATAAAACGGCTCACTCAATACAAATTGACTCTGCTCAAATATCTGGAATTGCCACAAATAACGCAAGTAAATCAGAGAAGCTAACATATAGTGTCGGCGTCACTAATAGTTCTACACATCCTTCTAGAGAAATACAAGATGTGTCAAATACAAGTCCGTTCAAAATCATTGACGGTACTCTTAACGTCCCAGATCAGGCGACTGGCTCACCACAGTTACATCGAAATACACCCACAACAATTGGAATAACAGTTGACAATCTTAGTGGGAATACAAATTCTACATTATTCATCACACGTGACGATGAGAATGAAGTGATTGGACAACGAGGTGTCTCTATAAATACTTTCAATCAGAAAGAATCAATTTCTGTGGATACAGCACACCCTGGAGGTGATGTCAAGGCTTTTCTTGTTGCTAACTCCACTCTTGGTGATTCTGATTATAGCACTTTAGAACAATTACCCCCCAATATGACCTCTTCGGCATTGTCCACTGATAGTGGGCGCATTGTTACCGCAGATGTATATTTCCATAATCGATCATATAGCAGTCCACAGAGAAATAAAATTGTAGTTTCTTTCGCCAGAGTTTCTGATACAATTGATGAAAAGACTCCATTCTTTGTATCACTTCATCCAGTCAATTCAACTGGATATATTCTAAAAGATAATATAATAGCTAATTCGAAAGTCCTGACAGGATGGAATGACAATGTCTCTCTCTATTTCAACACTACAACTTACAAGCGTGGTATTTTCCGCAGTAATCGTTATGCTGTTGCTATTCAACTAGCACGTGACTATAGCGGTGGTGACTGGATTTCTCCGAGGGATTCCGAGCTGCTTCGTAACTCTGATCTTAATGAGCAGTTTGTTTCCGACGGTGTTGCAGATGGCGGTGTTATTTCAATAACCACTGTTAGCACAAACGTCTCCTGCTCAGAAGGTATCCACATTAAACGTAACGAGTCGCTAAATAAACCAGTATATTCTGGCCAACCCATTTGTTATAGAAGTCCTTCAGACCCAAAAAGTGTCGAATTACACAAAATTAGTAAGGACAACACAACCCGTGTCGTTTCAGTAGGCACGCGGGTGAATAATTCATCCTACATTCAGTATAACACTTCACTGCTATCTTCAGGTACATATTATATTCACACGAATACTGGAAACACAAGAAAATTTGACATTATTGGGCGAGAGAAAAAAGACATCAGTTTGAATGATTCCCCCAGCCGAGTTGCTTATGCGGACTCTATCAAGACTTCTTTGTCTCATAGTGTCCCAGATTTGGAACTTGTTCTTGCCAATACGACAGGTAACAGTACAACAGCACTCGAAATGACAACTACTGATACGGGACCCACTCCCGTATCGGTCAACACGTATGCGTCGCCGAACTCTTCAGCGTTCGTCACGACGGGGTCCGGAGTTGACATCGAGTCGGTCACGGGCCATACTGACCCGCTCTCGCCCGGAACGTATAATCTCACGCTGCGGTCGGAACACGGCACCGAGACCGCCACAGATACCGCCACGGTCACGGTCGGACCCCGCTCGACTGGCAACCTGACCGCGTACACGACGCGGGCGGCCTCGGCGGGCGACTTCGCGAACGCGACCGAGATACGCGAGGCGATCGCCGACGGAACGCTCGCACCCGCCGCGACTGCGACCGCGAACGACACGGTCGTGTACGGGGTGAATGCGTCCGGACTCACCGGCCTTCCTGCGGCCGCGAACGCGTCGCTGGAACGCGGGGAGGACCTTGCTCGTCTCGACGGCCTGTCGTTCGGAGTGGCACCGGCAGACGCGGACGACGCGAACGGTTCGACCGAGGGCGAGGCAGTGGGCCGGATGCCGAACGAATCCGCGGTCCACCTCGACCGGGACGGCCTGTTCCTCGTCGCCGACGGAGAGCACGCGTTCGGCACCGAGACACCGCCCGATCCGGGCGAGACGTTCGAGGGCACGTTCCGAGTTGACGACGATCGGTTGCGCGAGACCGCGGCGAACGACCGTCACCGCGTGACGACCAACCTGACCTACGGTGCTCTCGATCCGGCCGACTCCCTCGCGGAGAACGCGACGCCCGAGGGAACGGCCGGAACGAATCAATCGCTCAGTAGCAACGAGACGGCCAGAACGAACCAATCGACTAGTGGCAACGAAACGGCTGGAACAAACCGATCGCTCAGTGGCAACGAGACGGTCGGAACAAATCAATCGATTAGTGGCAACGAGACGGCCGGAACGAACCGATCGCCCAGTGGTAACGAAACGGTCGGAACGAACCAATCGATTAGTGGCAACGAAACGGCTGGAACAAACCGATCGCTCAGTGGCAACGAGACGGCCGGAACAAATCAATCGATTAGTGGCAACGAGACGGCCGGAACGAACCGATCGCCCAGTGGTAACGAAACGGTCGGAACGAACCGATCGCCCAGTGGTAACGAAACGGTCGGAACGAACCAATCGCTCAGCGACAACGAGACCGCCGGAACAGATCAATCGCGTAGTGCCAACGCAACTGTCGAGACGGACCGAGCGTTCGGCGGAACGGATCGACGGCCGTGAGCGCGCCGGGCGGCCCGACGGCGGCGAACCCGTCCGGGGCGACGGCGGGCACTAGCGCGTCTGGCGGCGGGCCGGCCAGCGGCGGCGGGTCGGCGGCCCCCGGTGGCGGGCCGGTCGCCGGGGGTGGTTCGACAGGTAGGGAGTCGGACGGGAGCGACGGTCCGGGTAGTGCCCCCGCTAACGCCGGAAGTGGTGCTGATCCCGCCGTTCCGTCGGACACTACTACTCCACCAGACTCCGCCGACGCCGCTGCCAGCAACCGTTCGGACCCCACGGGAGGGTCGACCGGCGTGGACGCGAATCGCTCGACGCGTCCCCCCGACGTAGGGATCTCGGTCGCTCCGGGTCGCACCGATATCCCGTCGTCTGCCGGGCCGTCCGAGGCCTTCGGTACCGGCGGCCTCACCGGGGGTGACGGACCCGGCCCTGCGGACCCCTCGGGCGGTGAGCAGTCGACCGCGAACCGCGCCGACGAGCGCGTGGACGCGCAGTCGACCGATTCGGCCGAGTCGTCGACGTCGTCCGAGGCGAGCGGTTCATCTTCCGACTCGGTCGCCCCGAGCGACCTCGGATACGACGACGCGCCGATACGCTCGACCGCGTACGACCTCCCCGGGTTCGGTGCCGTCGCGTCGGCCGCGGCGATCGCGGGCGCGTCGCTGCTCGCTCGGCGCCGCGGCCGCAACTCGTGAACTGCGACGGGGCGGTCGCCACCTCGGAGTGGCCTCTTCACTCGCGCGGTTCACCGCTGGTCCTCGGCCGCCACCCATCGTCGATATGCTTTTGCTCGGCGGTGCCGTCCTCTCGCGCATGAGCGTGACCATCACACCGCCGGAGGAGCGCACCTGCGAACTGTGCGGGCGCGAAGAGCGGTGGGACGACGAGGCCGACGGGTGGCGGATCGCGGCGGAGCCCGGAAACGTCTACTGTATCCACGAGTGGGACATCAACGGCTCGTTCGTTCCCCTCGAAGAGTAGCTTCCGACTGGACGATCTGCCACTTCTGTCGCCCTAGCAAAGTCGCACGTATCATATAAATAGATATAATATTATTCCGGGAGCTAGCAACCGAGATACTTGATCGATTCTGGTCCGTGTTAATTGTTCACCACCCGTGATGAATAATTACCTTATATTCCCTAATGTGTGTACGATGGATCCTACCCCTATCAGGGTCATGCCTTTACCTGTTCATTCGAAGCGAGACGTATGACCAAGTCACGTAGTACCACCCGGGGCGTACGCGACTCGGAGCCCTCGGGTCAGGAGGGGGGACTCGCGGATCCGACGGACGACCGGTCGAACTGCGGGATCGGCGGCGTCGTCGACCTTGACGGCGCGCCCACGCACGAGACCGTCACGGACGCGGTCTCTCTGCTCGAAAACCTCGAACACCGCGGGACGACGGGTGCCGAGGAAAACACCGGCGACGGCGCGGGGATCATGGTCGCACGGCCGGACGCGTTATTCCGCGACGTCGTCGAGGCGGACCTCCCCGAAGAGTACGCGGTCGGCTCCGTGTTCATGCCCCCGGAGCCGAGCGTTCAGGCGGAGATCCACGACGTCATCGCCGAGGTGTGCGCCGTCTACGGGCTGGAGGTGCTCGCGTGGCGGTCGGTTCCGACTGACAACTCCGACCTCGGCGCGACGGCCCTCGACTCGGAGCCCGAGGTGTCGCAGGTGTTCGTCGCCCCCGTCGAGGGCGCGGGGCTCGCCCAGCGGTTCACCAGCGAGGAGGACCGGGCCGACGACGCCGATCCCGACCTGCTCGGCTTCGACCGCGCGCTGTACGCCGCCCGGCGCGAGATCGAGAACGCGGTGTCCGAGGTCGACGGCGCCGGCCGCTTCTACGTCTGCTCGCTCGACCGGCAACGCGTCGTCTACAAGGGGCTGTTGAAGGGGTCGCAGCTCGCCGACTACTACCCGGACCTGACCGACGAGCGGTTCGCGAGCCACGTCGCCTTAGTCCACGCGCGGTTCTCGACGAACACGCTGGGCGCGTGGCACCTCGCGCACCCGTACCGCAACATCGTCCACAACGGCGAGTTCAACACGATCCGCGGGAACGTCAACTGGATGCGGGCCCGCGAGACCGACCTCGACCACCCGGCGTTCGGGGCCGAGCTAGACACGATCAAGCCGGTGATCGACGACCCGAACCAGTCCGACACTGCGAGCGTCGACAACGCGCTCGAACTCCTCCTCCAGACCGACCGCGACCTCCCGCACGCGCTGCGGATGCTGATCCCCGAGGCGTTCCGTGACGACGACCTGATGAACGACGACCGCACCGACTTCTACGACTACCACGCGTCGCTCGTCGAGCCGTGGGACGGGCCGGCTCTCGTCATCGGCTTCGACGGCGAGCAGGTCGCCGGCGTCCTAGACCGCAACGGTCTCCGCCCGTGCCGCTACGAGGTGACGACTGACGACCGCCTCGTCGTCGGCAGCGAGGTGGGCGCGCTCCCGACCGAGCCCGCCGACGTGCGCCGCCGCGGGCGGCTCCGGCCGGGTGAGATCTTCGTCGCCGACCCCGAGGCGGGCCGGATCGTCCCCGACGACGAGGTGTTCGAAGAGCTCACCGACGAGAAGTACGGCGAGTGGGTCGCGGACGGGCAGGTCGACCTCGACGCGCTTACCGACGAGGACGGCGCCGCGGCGGGGATCGGCGCCGACTCCACCACCGAGGGCGACGGGGAAGAGTCGAGGCCGACCGTCCGCGCCCACCAGGCCGCGTTCGGCTACACGACCGACTCGCTGAACCACCTCGTCGAACCGATGGCGACCGAGGGGAAGGACCCGGTCGGCTCGATGGGCGACGACACCCCGCTGTCCGTGCTGGCGGACGTCGACCGCCCCCTGTTCACCTACTTCAAGCAGCTGTTCGCGCAGGTGTCGAACCCCCCGATCGACTACATCCGCGAGGAGCTCGTCACCTCGCTGGAGACCCGGATCGGGAACCAGCGCAACCTCCTCGCCGAGACGCCGGCCCACGCCGAGCAGATCGTCGCCGACACGCCGGTTCTGACGGACGCCGAGACCGGAGCGCTTCGCGACCTGCCCGGACCGGGCGAACGGACCCCCGGGGACGAGGGCGCGTCCGACGGCCCCGCGTTCGCCTCCGTCACCGTCGACGTCACCTACGACCGCGACGGCTCGCTGGTCGACGCCGTGAGCCGCGTCCGCGAGGACGCCGCGGCCGCCATCGAGGACGGGGCCGACGTGGTCGTCCTCTCCGACCGCGCCGTCGGGCCGGACCGGCTCGCGGTGCCGAGCCTGCTCGCGACCGGCGCGGTCCACCACCACCTCGTGCGCAAGGGGCTTCGCAACCGCGCGGGCGTCGTCGTCGAGTCCGGCGAGCCGCACGAGGTCCACCACCTCGCGACGCTCGTCGGCTACGGCGCCGACGCGGTCGACCCGTACCTCGCGTACGCCTCGATCGCCGACGTGGTCGCCGGCCCAGACGGCGCGGACGAGGACGAGGCGCTCGGGGCGTACCGGCACGCGCTGGAGGACGGGCTCCTCAAGACGATGGCGAAGATGGGCATCTCGACGATGGAGTCGTACCAGGGGGCCCAGATCTTCGAGGCGGTCGGGCTCGACTCCGACTTCGTCGCCGAGTACTTCGAGGGGACCGAGATCCGCACCGAGGGGATCGGGATCGAGCAGATCGAAGACGACCTCCGCACGCGCCACGCGATGGCTTTCGGCGCTGACCCCGAGCTGGAGACCGTCGGCGAGTACGAACACCGCTCCTCGGGCGTGAAACACGGCTGGAACCCCCAGACGGTCGGCACGCTCCAGCAGGCGGTCCGTGGGGGCGACTACGAGCAGTATCAGGAGTTCGCCGAACTGGTGAACGACCAGACTGAGGAGCTCCAGTCGCTGCGCGGTCTCCTTGAGTTCGACTCCGACCGCGACCCCGTGCCGGTCGAGCAGGTCGAGCCGGTCGAGTCGATCGTCGAGCGCTTCTCGACGGCCGCGATGAGCCTCGGGAGCCTCTCGCCCGAGGCCCACGAGAACAACGCCATCGCGATGAACCGCCTAGGCGCGAAGTCAAACACGGGCGAGGGCGGCGAACCGCCGGAGCGGTTCGACACCGAGAAGGAGTGTACGGTCAAGCAGGTCGCCTCCGGTCGGTTCGGCGTCACCTCGGAGTACCTCGCGAACGCCGAGGAGCTCCAGATCAAGATGGCGCAGGGGTCGAAGCCGGGCGAGGGCGGCCACCTTCCCGGCGAGAAGGTGAACGAGATGATCGCGCACGTCCGGTGTTCCACCCCCGGCGTCGGGCTCATCTCGCCGCCGCCCCAACACGACATCTACTCGATCGAGGACCTCAAGCAGCTCATCTTCGACCTGAAGGCCGCCAGTCCCGAGGCCGACGTCAACGTCAAGCTGGTCTCGGAGGCCGGCATCGGCACCATCGCGGCCGGCGTCGCGAAGGCGAACGCGGACGTCGTCCACGTCTCCGGCCACGACGGCGGGACGGGGGCGTCGCCGAAGACCTCGATCAAGAACGCCGGGCTCCCGTGGGAGCTCGGGCTCGCGGAGGCGAACCAGATGCTGCGCGCCACCGGCCTGCGCGACCGCATTCGCGTCTCGGCCGACGGCGGACTGCGGACCGGCCGCGACGTGGCGGTCGCGGCCGCCCTCGGCGCGGAGGAGTACATCTTCGGCACCGCCTCGCTCGTCACGTCGGGCTGCGTGATGGCCCGGCAGTGCCACGAGAACACCTGTCCGGTCGGCGTCGCGACCCAGCGCGAGGACCTCCGCCAGCGGCTCCCCGGCCAGCCGGACCACGTCATCAACTACATGACGTTCATCGCGCAGGAGCTGCGCGAGATCATGGCCGAGCAGGGGTACACCGAGCTGGCGGAGTTCATCGGTCGGCCCGGGCTGCTCGCCCAACGCGACACCGACCACGAGAAGGCGAAGCACCTCGACCTGTCGGCGGTCATCGCCGAGCCCGCCGGCGAGTCCCGCACGAAGGTCCGAGAGCAGGCGCACGGCGGCATCGACGACCTGCTCGACTGGGACCTCATCGACGAGGCCGCGCCCGCCATCGATGACGGTGCGCCGGTCGCGCTTACCCGCGACATCCGCAACGTCGACCGCGCGGTCGGCGCGACGCTCTCGAACCGCATCGTCTCCGAACACGGCGGCGAGGGGCTCCCGGACGACACGGTCTCGTGCCGCTTCGACGGCGAGGCGGGCCAGAGCTTCGGCGCGTTCCTCGCGCCGGGGATCACGCTGGAGCTGTCCGGCGCCGCCAACGACTACGTCGGCAAGGGGCTCTCCGGCGGCCGGATCGTGATCGACACGCCCGCGGAGGCGTCGTACGATCCGACCGAGAACGTCGTCGCGGGGAACGTCTGTCTGTACGGCGCCACGTCGGGCGAGATGTACGTCAACGGCGTCGCCGGCGAGCGGTTCGGGGTCCGCAACTCCGGCGTCAGAGCCGTCGTCGAGGGCGTCGGCGACCACGGCTGCGAGTACATGACCGGCGGCGTCGTCGCCGTCCTCGGCGACACCGGCCGCAACTTCGCGGCCGGGATGTCCGGCGGCATCGCGTACGTGTACGACCCCGACGACCGGTTCGCCGACCGGGTGAACCGCGGGATGGTGTCGGTCTCCGAGACGCTGGAGGGGTCCGACGAGCGGATGCTCCGCCGCCTCGTCGAGAACCACCGCGAGTACACCGACAGCGAGCGCGCGGCCGAACTGCTCGACGACTGGGAGGCCGCGCTCGACGACTTCGTCCGCGTCTTCCCCGACGCGTACGCCGAGGTCATCGCGGAGGGCAAGGGCGCCGACGTGCGCGAGGAGCCGCCCGCGCCCGCCGCCGCGGTGCCGGACGCCGACGCCGACGCGGCCGGGCAAATCTCCGGCGACGACTGATTCGCACCGCCTCTCACGGCATCGTCGAAGCCCGGGGTCGGCGATGGATTTCGACAGCTTGGAGGCGTACGGAACGCGTCTCTCGCACCGAGCGATTCCCAGGTCAGTCGCCACAGGATTATTATCGCCTTCGTTACTGGTCGGACCTGTGTCCGTGGACGAACACGGTCGCAACAGCACCGAGCCCTCACCGTCTCTCGATCCCGTCTCCCACCGGTTCAGCGTATGACCTCGAAATCGCGGGACCGGCCGGCCGGACTCGTACCGGTGGCCCTTCTCATCGCGCTCGCAGGTGAACTCCTCGGCGTGCTCCTCCTCGTCAAGACCGCCGTACCTACTCTCTTCCTCGCTGCGGCGAGTCTGCTCGCGCTCATAGCCGTTAATACGATCCGATCATCCGAACCGGACACGCACGAGCCGATCTGAAGCGACGAGACGAAGTGATCGACGGCGCCGGTTCAGGCCACTCGCCCGTCTCGACGGGACGCCGGTGAATATTTCACCGGCCACCGAGGCCGACCGGTCTCCCGATCAGTCGTCGAGCGACTCCGCGTCGACCTCGCTCTCCGTCGCCCGCTCGACCGCGCGGTCGACGTGGCGCTCGCGGGCGCGCTCGACGAACTCCTCCGGAAGCTCGTCTATCTCGCCGGCCTGAACGCCCCAGAGCTTCGCGTAGAGGCCGTCCGCGGCGAGCAGTTCGTCGTGGCTCCCCCGCTCGACGACCTCGCCGTCCTCCAACACCAGGGCGGTGTCGGCGTCGGTCACAGTCGAGAGCCGGTGCGCGATGACGAACGTGGTGCGGTCGGCCGCGAGGCGGTCGAGCGAGCGCTGGATCAGCATCTCCGTCTCGGTGTCGACCGCCGAGGTCGCCTCGTCGAGAATCAAGATCGCGGGGTCCTGAAGCACGACTCGGGCGATCGCGAGTCGCTGGCGCTGGCCGCCCGAGAGCTTCACGCCGCGCTCGCCGATCCGCGTCTCGTAGCCGTTCGGGAGTGAGGCGATGAACTCGTGGGCCTCCGCGGCCTTCGCGGCCTCGACGACTCGCTCGCGCACCTCGCTCTCCTCGGCGTCCGCTTCATCGATCCGCGTGAACCGCCCGTAGCGGATGTTCTCGGCGATGGTGCCGTCGAACAGCGTGGTGTCCTGCGCGACGTAGCCGACCGACGAGCGGAGGCTCTCGACGGTCACGTCGCGGACGTCATGACCGTCGACGCGGATCGCGCCGTCGGTCACGTCGTACAGCCGGAGGAGGAGCTTGAGCAGCGTCGACTTCCCCGCGCCGGTCGGTCCGACCAGCGCGACGGTGTCGCCCGGATCGGCCGAGAAGGAGACGCCGCTGAGAACCTCCTCGTCGGCGTCCTCGGGGTCGACGAGGGCGTTCCCGGGGTACGCGAAGGAGACCTCGTCGTACTCGACGGCGCCCGCCACGCCGCCGTGGTCGGCCGCGGCGTCGGCCGCGTCGCCGGTCGCGTCGTCGACCGTGCCGTCGACGCCGCGGCCGCGCTTACTTCCGCCGTCGCTCCGGGTCTGGCCGCCGAGTTCGATCGCGTCGTCGTCGTCCTCGATGCGGACCGGGATGTCGCGCAGGCCGAACACGCGCTCGCAGGAGGCCTTCGCGTTCTCGTACTGGTCGATGATGTTCGACACCTCCGCGAGCGGGGCGACGAACTGCTGGGTGAGGAGGACGAACGTGACGAACGTCCCGACGGTCAGCTCCGTCGAGAAGGGGCCCGGCGGGCCGTTCGCGAGCCAGAAGCCGCCGACCGCGAAGGTGGCGGCGAACGCCAGCCCGGCGAGCAGCTCCATCCCGGGGCGGTAGACGTAGTTGAGCCGGAGGATCGACATCGTGCGCCGGAAGTACGAGAAGGAGGCGTCCTCGACGCGCTCGCTCTCGTGAGCCTCCGTGTTGGAGGTCTTCACCAGCTCGACGCCCGAGAGCGCGTTCTCGAGGGCGGTGTTGAGGTCGCCGACGACCGAGCGCTGCGCGACGTACCGGGGTTCGACGGCGCGCATGAACCACAGCGTGAAGAGGAACATCAGCGGGATGGCGGCGAGGGTGATCACGGCCAGCTCGTAGTTGTAGTAGACGAGGACGGTCGCGATCCCGACCACCATCACGCCGAGGCGCGCGGAGTTCTGGAGGGCGTTGTCTAAGAACACCTCCAGGTTCGAGGCGTCGTTGTTGAGGACGGACATGACCTCGCCGGTCTGCTTGTCGTCGAAGAAGGTCATGTCGAGCCGCTGCATCTGGTCGAAGGAGTCGGTGCGGACCGCGTGCATCACGCGGTGCGCGAAGTTGTTCGCCGCGATGCCGTAGACGTACGTGAACACGCCCGTCACGATGAACGACCCGAAGATGAGGATCACTGAGAGGCGGAACTGGGGGGCCTCCGCGGTCGGCAGCCACGCGTCGGGAACGATCGGGAGCGTGTAGGGGCCGGAGCCGGTGAAGACGGCGTCGATGGCGACGCCCAGCACCACCGGCGGGATCAGCCCCGCGACCCGGGCGACGACGTTGGCGACCATCCCGATCACGAGCCAGTGCGCCTCGGACGCCCCGTACTCGTGGAACAACCGCCCGAGCGGTCGGTCCACCCGGTCGCGGTACACTTCGAAGGCGTTGCGCTCGTCGGCAACCATAGCCGTATGAGCGCCGGAAGCCCAATGTATCCGGCGGCTTCGGCGGCCCGTTCCGGGTTCCGACGACGCGAATCCTGGCCCCCGAGGAGGCGAACAAACCCGCCTGAATACAGCGGCGCGCGCCTCCGAGCGCCCGAGGGGGGCGCGAGGAGCGCGACGAGGCCGGGGAGGTGTGTGGAGCGGGCGCGAGCGGGGCG
>NZ_NEDJ01000023.1 GCF_002114285.1 Halorubrum ezzemoulense DSM 17463 | reverse complement strand
CTCGAAGGGGCGGTCGCGAGGCGGTGTTCGCGTGGATCAGTCGTTTATAAGTTCGACTCCTGGACGGTCGGGCGGCCGGGGCTTCGGCGGTGTTCGCCGCCGCTCTGCGGGCGCTCATTTATAAGCGAACCACTGGGACCTCGGTGACCTATCCGTCTCCGTGCGTGAAGCCGCGGTCGGGCAGGGGCTCGCCGTCGGCGAGGACGCGCGACCCTCCTTCTTCGGGCTCCTCGACCACCGTCCCGATCCGCGTGAGCCCGGCGGGACACGACTCTTCGACCGCATCAACCTCCGCTTCCGGTACCGCACAGACCAACTCGAAGTCCTCGCCGAAGTGCGCCGCGAGTTCGAACCGCTCCGTCGACCCCTCCGCAACCCCCTCGACCGCGGGGTGAACCGGAACCGCGTCCCGCTCGATCTCGATCCCGACCTCGCTCGCCTCGGCGAGCTGGTGACACGACCGCGCCAGCCCGTCCGAAGAGTCCATCATCGCGGTCGCGTGCGATGCCAGCGCCAGCCCGTCGGCCACGCGCGGCGTGAACCGGAACAGCTCGTTGGCGCGCTCGGTCTCGCCCTCGCCGTCGTTTTTGAAAATCCGCAGCGCCGCTGCGGCCCGGCCCCACTCGCCGGTGACGCAGAGCGCGTCGCCCGGTCGCGCCCCGTCACGCGTGACGGCCCCGGCGTCGGTGATCCCGCCGACCGCGGTGGTCGCGGTCGTGAACTCGACGTGTTCGTCGAGGTCGCCGCCGACGTACTCGGCGTCGACCGCCTCGCAGACGTCGACCGCGCCCGCGACGAACCGGGTCAGCTCGTCGCGGTCGAACGCCTCGTCGGCGTAGACGGCGACCGCGGCCCGGGCGGTCGCGCCCATCGCCGCCACGTCCGACAGCGACGCGCCGACTGCGCGCCAGCCGGCTGTGTACCGCGTTGTGCCGGCCGGGAAGTCGGTCCGCTCGTGGAGCATGTCCGTTGTGATGACCGTTCCGTCGACGACGGCGGCGTCGTCGCCCGCGTGCGGGAGGTCGGCCGCGAGAGCCCGGAGAGCGTCGCGCTCGTTCACTACCCTACGCTCCGCGCGGCGGGGTCAATAAGCGATCGGTCCGGCCCGGCTCGGTCTGGCCCGGTCCGACGCCGTCGATGTCGCTCGGCGGCGTCACCGACAGTGTTGTGGACGCTGTCACCGGCGGCGAGGGGCGCGCAGCCCCGGATGTCTTCGTTTGTATGGGCCGTGTTGTCATGGAACATTTAACCGAATAAAACAACATAACGAATATTATCATTATCAATCATTATGTTTATTGTCTTCCTCCGATTTGCTCCGGTCGCAATGGCAGTATCCGTACGCGGACACGCAGCGACCCGAGGCACCGACCCGATCACCAGACGACCGCCGCAACCCCCCACACGACCCGATGACGACACCTGACGACACGCCCGACGACACGACTCGACGCACCGATCGCACGACCGACCGCACGACCGGCTCGGAGCCCGCGGAGCGCTCCGACCGGACTGCTTCTCCGCAGCCGATCCCCGGCCGCATCCCGCCCACCGAGGAGGCCGGCGCGCCGCTGGTCCCGACGATCACGACGCGCCGGACCACGGGGACGCGCTCGCCCGGGTCGCCGCCGCGGGCCGACACCCGTCGCCCGACCCGTCCGCCGGCCGACGACGAGCGCGACGCGCCCATGGTCCCCGACCTGCGTCCCGCCTCGCGGACGCGGACCGACGGGGGTTCGCGATGACGGCGAACGCGACGCGCCGCTCCCGCGAGCGCTCGGCCCGGTCGACCGGCGAGGACGCGTCCCGCAGCACCGTCCCAATGGCGGGGACCGGCGACGGACCGCGCCCGGACCCGACGACGTTCGCGCCGACCGCTCGCCCCGCCGACAAACGCCGATCAGGCCGGCGCACCGCGCCGAACCACACCGCAGACGACGACACCACGCAGTAACCCGATGAATCCCAACGAACTCGACGACGACGTCTTCACCAGAGATATCGACAACCCGGCCGGCCGCCGGCTCCGCGAGCTGTTCGAGGAGCAGGAGTACACGTTCGCGCCGGGGATCTACCACGCCCTCGACGCCCGCCTCGCGGAGATGGCGGGTCTCGACGCGGCCTACATGAGCGGCTACTCGACCGTCCTCGGCCAGTTCGGCTTCCCCGACCTGGAGATGGTCACCATGTCCGAGATGGTCGAGAACGCGAAGCGCATGGTCGAGGCGACGAACCTCCCCGTCATCGCCGACTGCGACACCGGCTATGGCGGCGTCCACAACGTCCGGCGCGCGGTCCGCGAGTACGAGAAGGCCGGCGTCGCCGCCGTCCACATCGAGGACCAGACCTCGCCGAAGCGCTGTGGCCACATCGCCGGCAAGCAGATCGTCTCCCGCGAGCAGGCCCGCTCGCGCTTCGAGGCCGCCGTCGACGCCAAGCAGAGCGAGGACACCGTCATCATCGCCCGCACCGACGCGTACGGCTCCGCCAACGGCGACTGGGAGGAGCACCTCGAACGCGGCCGGATCTACGCCGACGCTGGCGTCGACCTCGTCTGGCCCGAGATGCCCGACCCGTCCCGCGAGGACACGGTCGAGTACGCCGAGACGATCCACGAGACCCACCCCGACCTCGATCTGGCCTTCAACTACTCCTCCTCGTTCGAGTGGGGCGCCGAGGAGGACCCGCTCACCTTCGAGGAGCTCGGCGACCTGGGCTACCAGTACATCTTCATCACGCTGTACGGTCTCCACTCGGGCGCCCACGCGGCCTACGAGGACTTCGAGAACATCGCGCAGAACGACGAGGAGGCGCAGTTCGACCTCGAAGAGCGGTACATCGGCCACGAGACGGAGAGTCACCCCGAGCTCTCCTTCGTCCCGCGGTATCAGGACATCGAGGCCGAGTTCGACCCCGAGGCCCGCGAGCGGCAGGAGGAGTCGGCGGGGTTCACCGAAGACGAGAGCGACCCGATCACGGCCGAAAACGACGACTGAGCGACCGCGAAAACCGGTGACCGAGCGCTCGGCGGCGACCGACGGCGGAGCGCTCGACGGAACCCGGCCACCGAGCGTCCCGTCGCCGTCAGTTGTCCGGAATCGCTCCCCGTTCTTTCAGCTCCGCGATGTCGCCGTCGCCGTAGCCGTACTCGTCGAGAACTGACTCCGTGTGTTCGCCGAGCGCCGGCGGGTGGCGCCGGACGGTCGTCGGCGTCCGGGAGAAGTGCATGGGCGAGCCGGGGAACGTGACGGTGCCCGCGGTCGGGTGTTCCGCCTCGGCGACCATCCCGCGCGCCTCGATTTGGGGGTCGGCGAACACCTCGCTCACGTCGCGGACGCGGCTCGCGGGCACGTCGTGTTCCTCCAGGACCGCGGTCGCCTCGGCGGTCGTCATGGACGCGAACGTCTCGCTCAGCTCGCGGTCGAGCTCCTCCCGGTGGCGGACGCGGCCCTCGTTGGTCTCGAACCGCTCGTCCGCGAGCAGGTCCGGGCGGTCGATCGCGCGGCACAGCGGCGGCCAGAACGGGTCCGACGAGCAGGCGACGACGACGTACCCGTCGCTCGTCTCGAACGCCTGATACGGGACGATGTTCGGGTGTTTGCTCCCCATCCGTCCCGGCGGCTCGCCGCTGGCGAAGTAGTTCGTCGCCATGTAGCTGGTCCAGGCGGCCTGCCCGTCCAGCAGGCTCACGTCGATCTTCTGGCCGCGGCCGTCGCCGAGTTCGCGCCCGAGGAGGGCCGCGAGGATCGCCTGCGTCGCGTACATCCCCGCGCCGACGTCGGCGAGCGCGACGCCGATCCGGACCGGCGGGCCGCCCTCGACGCCCGTGAACGACATGAACCCGCCCCGCGCCTGCATCATGATGTCGTAGGCGGGCTTGTCGCGGTCGGGGCCCCACTCGCCGTAGCCGGAAATGCCGCAGTAGATCAGCCCGGGGTTCTCGTCGACGAGGTCGCCGTAGTCGAGGCCCCACTCGGCGGTCTTACCGACCCGGAAGTTCTCGACGAGCACGTCGGCCTCGCGGGCGAGGTCCCGCGCGACCGCGCGCCCCGACTCGGTCGTCAGGTCCAACTGGATCGACCGCTTGTTCCGGTTAACGCTGACGTAGTAGGCGCTCTCTTCGCCCTCGCCCTCGCCGAACGCCGGCGGGACCCATGTCCGCGTCTGGTCGCCCTGTCCGGGCCGCTCGATCTTGAGCACTTCGGCGCCGAGGTCGCCGAGCTGCATGGTACAGAACGGGCCGACGAGCACGCGAGAGAGGTCCAGCACGGTGACGCCATCCAGCGGTCCGGTGTCGCCGTCGGGATCGCGCGCCTCACCGACCACGCGCGTTCACCCCCGCGGACCGTCGCCGAATTCGGTTCATGTGTCCCGGGTCAGTCCCGGGGGTACTGAGTGTTGCGGCGGCGTCGCGGACGGAAACCCGGGGCCGGCGAGGAGGCGGCGCCGGCGAACGGTTTCGTCAGGCCGGAAGCGTGTCGATGCCGTCGATCTCGACGTAGCCGTAGCCGCAGTCGGGACAGCGCCACTTCGTCTTCTCGCCGAGGTGAAGCGTCATCGCCGCGGTCCGGTAGAACGAACGAGACCCGCCGCAGTCGGGACAGTCCACGTCCTTTTCGAGCGCCATGTGCGCCGATCGATCCGGGCCGGGGTTGAACCTACGGATTCGGGCTCCGCCGGCCCTGTCACCACACCGGCGCGAGCAGTAGCGCGACCGTCGCCGAGATGAAGACGAGCTTGAGCGCGGTGTTGACGGCGATCACCGTCGTCCCGAACGAAGGCCCCCAGATCCCGTACTGGAACGGGATCGAGCGCCGGAACGTGGAGACGGCGAACGAGAGGATGCTCCCGATGAGCAGCGACGCGACCGCGGTCCGCGTCGTGAAGATCCCGGCCTCCGTCCCGGCGAGCGTCGCCGCGCCCGCGGTCGTGTCGAGCGTGAACACCGCGATGACCGGCACCGCGGCACCCGGCAGGCCCAGCACGCTCGTGATCGGCTCCGCCACGCTCGTCAGGGCCGCCACGTCGTAGGTCGTGACGAGCCAGATGACCAGCGTGTACACGACCGCGAGCCGCGGGACAATCCGCCGGAGGGTCCGCCACGACTTCCCGGCCGCGTCGCGCACGCGCTCCCGGTCGGTACGGTCGTCGTCCTCGGGCCCGGTCGCCTCGACGTCGGCGAGCGCGGCGCGGTCGACGTTCGACTCGGAGAGGAGGAACCCGCCCGCGACGACGCCGGTGACGGTGATCAAAAGCGCGATGCCGGCGCGCGCGCCGACGTAGACGGCGCCGGTGGTGACGCCGAGGATCGGGATCAACACCGGGACGTAGTAGGTAAACACGTGCTGGACGAAGCCGAAGAACGTGTTCATCGTCACCGCGACGAGCGTCGCGCGGTCGTCGAGCAGCCCCGACTCGCGGAACTCCGCGAGCGTCGCGTAGCCCGCGGTCGTCGACGCCGCGGTCGTGAGGATCGCCGTGCCGACCTCGTCCGGGAGGTTCGCCGGTCGGGTGAGCCACCCCGCGAGCCCGGCGACGTACCGGACCAGCCCGAACGCGACGGCGACGTTGGCGGCGAAGACGCCCCCCGCGATGAACGCCGTGATCCGGGCAAGTCGGGGGGCCACCTCCGCGAGCAGCGTCGAGAACTCGGCGGCGACCGATTGCACGAATCAGCGTACGCGAGGGGCGCTCAAATGGCCGTCGGAACGGGCGGGCGTTCCCGGAGGGTCGGAACGCGCGCCGCCGCGCGGGGCTTATGTCCCGCCGCGGAGAACGGCCCTCCGATGGCTCCCGCCGAGGATGACATCTCGATCGATGAAAAGCGCGTGTACGCGGGCAGCGCCGGCCGCACCGACGCCTACGTCGCGACGGGGACGGGGATCGTCCGCGTCTCGCTGTCGGCCGACAAGGTCGGCGCGTTCGACATGGTCGCCCGCGACCCCGCCCGCGATGTCACCGTCCTCGCTCGCGGCGGCGGCCCCGACCTCGCCGTCGCGGCCACGCCCGCCGGGCTCTCGGTCGCCGCGGTCGGCGACGACCCGGCGTTCGAGTCGGTCGACGACGAGCCGGCGGTCGCGGTCGGCGCGGCGAGGGACCGTGACGACGCGCTCCTTGTCGCCCGCGAGGACGGGGCGATCGAGCGCATCAACGTCGGGGAGGGCGACGAGGCGACGGTCTCGTCGACGACGCGGATCGGAACCGTCACGGACCCGCGCGCGGTCGACGGCGGTCTCGTCGCGGGCGGGAAGGCGGTGTACCGGGTCGGTGAGCGCGGCATCACCGACGTCGGCCTCGACGACGCGCGCGACGTGGCCGGCGCCGGGATGCCGCTTGCGGCGACCGGTACGGGGCTCTACTGGCTTGGCAACGGTTGGATGACGGCCCGGGAGGCGGTCGCGGAGGCGGTCGCGTCCGACGGCGACGGGCACGCGATGGCGGTCGTCGGCGGTGACCTGCTCGTTCACTCGGACGGGGCTGGCGAGTGGGGCGAGGAGACGTGGATGCCCGCGGACCTGCCCGTGGACGAGACGCCCGTCGCGCTCGGCTACGGCCCCGGCGTCTCGGTCGCGGTGACGGACGCGGGCACGCTCTGCGTCGACGCCGGCGACGGGTGGCGACACCAGGTGGTCGGCGTTCGCGACGTGGCGGGCGTGGCGCTCGCGGTCGTAGAATAGGCAGAGTACGTCGATGTTGACGGCTCGGTGGGAGCTCCCTCCAAATTCCCCGTCGGATTATAAACGGGATTCAGCAGGTCGGCGGTGAATACTCCCAAAGCCCCAGCCGCGAATCGGGCGCACGCTCGCTGTGGTCCTCAGTCGCTCGCTTCGCTCGCTCTCTGCGGTCCTTACTTCGCCTGCGCCCGATTCGCGGCTGCCCGTTTGAATCCCGCCCCGCACCGCACCTCACGCCTCCCCAGCCTCGTCGGTGGCTCTCCGCTTCGCTCCGACCCACCGACTCCCTCGCGCGGTGCTATCTCGCGGCCGCCGATGGCGGCCGCTCGTCGGCACGCGCCAGCGTCTCGATAGTTTGTAAGTGGGGAATATTTTCGCTCACGGACGTTTCACGCGCTCGGCAGGTCGATCTCGTCCCCGTCGGCGTAGACCGTCGGGTCCCGGATGATCCCGTCGAGGTGGAGCGGCGCATCCGTCTCGCCGCCGATCCCGACGTTGTCGCCGATCGCGATGTGGACGGTCCCGCCCGCCTTCTCGTCTAAGAGGACTGAACCGACGAGTTCCGCAACGCCGCCGTTGGTGCCGATGCCGAGCTCCGCGAGGTTGTACGCCGCGTCGCCGACCTCGTCGGCGGCGGCCTCGACGTCGGCGCGGATCGCGTCGTCGGCGATCTCGGTCACGAACCCGTCCTCCACCTCGAACGCCAGCTCCCGCCCGTCGTCGAGCAGTCCGTGGGGCATCATCGTCCCGTCGACGACGAAGGTCCCGGTCGCGCTCGCGGGCGCGACGAACACCTCGCCGGCGGGGAGGTTCGAGAAGTCGCCCGGGTCGCGGACCATGCCGGTGTCGGCGAGCCACTCGCGGTCGCCGACCTCGAAGGTGATGTCCGTGCCGGCGGGCGCGGTGACGCGGACCTCGCTGGCGTCGCCGATCTGCCCCAGCACGTCGTCGCAGGCGGCCTCGATGGCGGCGTAGTCGGCGTCGAGCCGCGTCGTGAACACGTCCTCGGTGATCCCGGGCAGCGTCGCGCCGCGCGCGCCGGCGTCGCAGGCCGCGCCGCGGGCGCGGGTGTGGCTCAGGCTCTTCGTCGTCGGGGCCAGGAGGGCGTCGGCCTCCGCCATCGCGGCCGCGACCGGTGCCGGCGGCTCCGTCCCGTGCTGTTCGGTCGGGGGGTACCGGAGGAGCGTCGCGTCGTCGGTGACGGCGCTCGCGGCCGCGTACAGCGCCTCGCCGATCGGCTCGCGCTCGTCGTCGGTGACGACCGCGACCGATTCGTCGGGAGCGACGTTCAGACACTGTTCGACCGCGGTCGTCGCGGCGTCGGAGAGGTCGGCTGCCATGCCAGCGTCTCCGTTCGGCCGGGCGTTAGGCCTTGTCATCGCTGAGTTTACTCTATTCCGTAATTGAATTATTTACGTCCGGTGCCGATCGGCGTCGAATTAACCGATCGATTACTCGTGGGGTAGTTAATTTCATTTCACCCACCTCGAAAAGATTATACCGATTCCCGAGCGGGGGGCAGATATGATACGCGTGGGCGTCAACGGCTACGGCACGATCGGGAAACGGGTCGCGGACGCCGTCGCGGCCCAGCCGGACATGACACTCGTCGGCGTGACGAAGGCGTCGCCCGACTACGGCGTCGAGGCCGCGGCGCGGCGCGGCTACGACCTGTACGCGGCGGTCGAGGACCGCGTCGAAGACTTCGCGGCCGCCGGCGTCGACCTGTCCGGGATCCTCGGCGACCTGCTCGACGCCGTCGACGTCGTCGTCGACTGCGCGCCCTCCGGCGTCGGCGAGCGCAACGCGCCCGTCTACGAGGCCCACGACACGCCGGCGATCTTCCAAGGCGGCGAGGACGCCGCCGTCGCCGAGGCCTCCTTCAACGCCCGCGGTCGGTTCGAGGCGGCCCGCGGCGCGGACGCGGTCCGCGTCGTCTCCTGTAACACGACCGCGCTCTCGCGGCTGCTCGCGCCGCTCGACGAGACCTACGGCGTCGAGAAGGCGCGCGTCACGCTCGTGCGCCGCGGCGGCGATCCGAGCGAGACGGACCGCGGCCCGATAAACGACATCGTCCCCGACCCCGCGGCGGTCCCCTCTCATCACGGTCCGGACGTGAACGAGATTCTTCCCGACCTGCCGGTCGACACCGCGGCGCTGAAGGCGCCGGTCACGGGGATGCACACCCACAGCGTCAACGTCACGCTGGAGAGCGACCCCGACTCGGGGGCCGTCCGCGACCTCCTCGCCGACGAGGACCGGATCTTCCTCGTGCCGGAGGCCGCGGGCATCGACGGCGCGGGCGCGCTGAAGGAGTACGCCGCCGACGCGGGGCGGCCCCGCGGCGACCTCTGGGAGAACTGCGTCTGGGAGGAGTCGATCAGCGTCACCGGGCGAGACCTGTACCTCTTCCAGAACGTCCACCAAGAGGCCGACGTGGTCCCGGAGAACGTCGACGCGATCCGCGCGATGACGACCGACGTCGACGCGGCCGAGTCGGTGGCGCGGACGAACGAGACGCTCGGCGTGGGTCTCGAAAGTCGGCTCGGGAACGACGGGCCGGCGCGCGCGGAACTGACGGCCGACGACTGACGCCGTAGTCGCGGTCTTTTCGGTCGCTACCGTCCGGAAGCCGCCGTCACTCGGTCGGTCGCGTGACGAGGAACGTCCGGCCG
The DNA here is from genome assembly GCF_002114285.1 of Halorubrum ezzemoulense DSM 17463. Lineage (GTDB taxonomy): Archaea > Halobacteriota > Halobacteria > Halobacteriales > Haloferacaceae > Halorubrum > Halorubrum ezzemoulense. The sequence continues at coordinate 39,714 of NZ_NEDJ01000023.1, read as the reverse complement.
CCGCGGCGTTCGAGGTGGACCTCGCTCCCGTCGACGCGGTTCACGCGGACTCGGTCCGGGAGGCGGTCGGTTCGACAGTCGGTGATGTCCACGCGCGTGGGCGTCGCGTACCGGGGTCGGTCGGCGGTGACTGCGCTCATACACCTAGTTCGGCCCGGAACGCTCCTATAACCGAGCCATCCGCGGAGTGAAAGTGAAAGTGGACGATCCGCTGCCGCTCGCCGGTGATTCGGACAGTCGGGCTCGCCGCCGGCGGTCCGCTGTCGCCCTACCGCCGGAGGCCGGTCGCCTCGTCGTCCTCGACGAACCGCACCGTGAAGTAGTCGTAGCCGCCGTAGGCAGCATCGAGCGCGCCCATCCACCAGTTCCACCGCTCCACCAGCGAGGAGTCGTCCGGCGCGTCCTCCATGTGTCCGATCACCCCCGTCACGGTCAGGCCGTGGCCGCGGTCCTCGGAGGGCCGTCCGGAGTCGACGAGGTCGCGGGCCGCCCGCGAGACGGCCCGCCGCTCGGCCTCGGTCCCGCCGAACTCGTCTTCGAGCGCGCGTTCCAGACGCTGTCTGTCCATGAACGAGTTTGGGTGCGCAGGTATATGAGTCGCGTGGTAGGGGGTGTCAGGTCCGGTGTCGCGACGGGGTTGCGTCGACTCCGCGGGCGACTCACAACCGCGCCGCGAGCGCGAGGAACAGCAGCGAGAACGGGGCCGTGAGCAGCGCCAGCGCCAGTCCGCCCGCTCCCTCGCCGGCCGCAACGGCCATGAGGAGGCCGACTACGAGCGAGGACGATCCCAGCGTCGCGAGGGTGAGCCGCTCCGGGACGCTCGCCCGGTCCGGCCCGTCGCTCTCCGCCAGCACCGCGCCGAGCGCGGACTCGACCGCGTCCGCCCGGTCGCGGGGGACGAACAGCCACGGCGTCGACCGGAACCACGCGTTCCCCCGGTACGCGAGCAGGAACACCGTCGTCCACGGGAGGTCGATCCGGCGCGTCCTGACGACCGCCCCGAGGTCGTCGCTCCGAGTTCGGTCGCGCGCCGGATACGTCCGCGCGATCGCCCGCTCGGCCGGGTCGAGCCGAACGGCGACCCCCGACGACTCGGCGACCGCCGGCACGAACCAGACGACCCAGAACAGCGGCCAGAGGGCCGGCAGGAAGTCAGTCGGCAGCGCCAGCGCCGCCGCGACGACCGCGCCGGGCCCGGCCAGCGTCCAGCCGGGCCGAAGCGTCTCTGCGGCCTCGCGCAGTCGAGCGCCGGACGGCTCCCCGACCGAACTCTCGCGGTACACGGCGTACAGCACCGGCACGGTACCGAGCAGAAGCGCGAGCAAGAGCGCGACCCCGACGGCGATCGCCTCGGCCCCGACGCTCGGGACCGCGAGGTCGCCGGACGTGATACCCGCGATCCCCCCGGCGGCGATGGTGCCGAAGACGACGAGGACCGCGCCGGCGATTCCGACTGACACCCCGATCGCGAGCGAGCGCAGTCGCTCGTGGCGGACCGGCCCCCACTCGATCGGGTCGGGTTCGGCGACCGTCTCGGAGACGCTCCGGTCGCCGTGGGGGTCGGCCCGGACCTCCGCGGACTCCGTGCGGTCCATCGCCTCCTCGGAGGTGGAGGGCGTCCCGCGCTCGGAGGGCATACGAGCGCAGTTACCGCCGCGGTAATAAAAAGCGTGAGGCCGGCTTCCGGGTCGACTGACCGGCTACTGCTCCGACGCGGCGGCGTCCGCGTTCGGCTCGGCCGCGTCCGTCGCCGCCCCGGAGGGCTCCGCGGGCTCGACGTTGCCGAGCCGGAGCGCGTTCCCGGTGACGCCGAGGCCCATACCCATGTCGCCGACGACGACGGCCATCGCGACGCTCACGTAGCCGAGGGGAGCGCCCGCGGCGAGTAGCGCCTTCACGGCGAGGGAGGCCCCGATATTGGTTCGGATCGTCGAGCTCGCGCGCGAGGCGAGGTCGACGACGTACGGGAGCCTGGTCAGGTCGTCGGCCATCAGCGCCACGTCCGCGGTCTCGATGGCGGTGTCGGTGCCGGCGGCGCCCATCGCGACCCCCACGTCCGCCGCCGCGAGCGCCGGGGCGTCGTTGATCCCGTCCCCGACCATCGCGACGCCGCCGTCGGTCTCGGCGGCGAGCTCACGCACCGCCGCGACCTTCTCGTCGGGGAGCAGATCCGCGCGCACCTCGTCGATGCCGACGCGGTCGCCGGTTGCCCGCGCGGTCCGCTCGTTGTCGCCGGTGAGCATCGCGACCCGGTCGACGCCGAGTTCGTGGAGGCGGTCGACGACCCACGCCGCCTCCGGACGGACTGTGTCCGCGACCGCCACGACGCCCTCCAGTTCCGCCTCGGTCCCGACGAGGACGACCGTCTTCCCCTCGGCCTGAAGCCGCGGAATCGTCTCGCTCGCTAGGTCGAGGTACTGCCCGTGGTCGCAGGGCTCGGGCTCCGCGGCGGCGCTCGCCTCGCTCCCGCGCGCTCCGTCTCCGCCAGCGTCGTCGGCGTCGTCGCGCTCCCGAACCACCCCTCCGTCAGGGCGGACGTGGGCGTGGCTCAGGTCGAAACCGAGGTCCTCGAACAGCGAGGGCTTGCCGGCGTAGTGGGTCTCGCCGTCGATATCAGCGCGGACGCCTTCGCCCGTGAGCGTCTCGAAGTCGGTGACCTCGGTCTCGTCGCTGGACCCGGTACCGGCGGCCTCGGAACCGGCGGCGTCAGTGCCCCGCACCACTATCGCCTCCGCCACCGGGTGTTCGCTCCGTCGCTCGATGGCGGTCGCGCACGCGAGCACGTCGTCGGCCTCGCGGTCGCCGAGGGGGACCACGTCGGTCACCGACAGCTCGCCGCGCGTGAGCGTCCCGGTCTTGTCGAGCGCGACGACGTCGACGTCGCCGGCCGCCTCTAGGTGTTCGCCGCCCTTGATCAGGACGCCGTTCCGGGCGGCCGCGGTCACGCCGGAAACGACGCTGACGGGCGTCGAGATGACGAACGCGCAGGGGCACGCGACGACGAGCAGGGTGAGTCCGCGGACGAACCACGTCTCCGCGCCGCCGCCGACGAGGACGGGGCCGAGCGCGGCGGTCGCGACCGCGCCGACCACGACGATCGGGGTGTAGACGCCTGCGAAGCGGTCGACGAACCGCTCGGCGCGCGTCTCCTCGCCGTTGGCGGCCTCGACGAGGTCGACGACCCTCGCGATGGTCGACTCCTCGGCGGGCGCGGTGGCCTCAACCTCGAGGTAGCCGGCCTCGTTGATCGAGCCGGCGTACACCTCGTCGCCGGGCTCCTTCTCCGCCGGGACCGACTCGCCGGTGATCGGCGACTCGTCGACCGCGCCGGAGCCCTCGCGGACCACCCCGTCGAGCGGGACGCGCTCGCCGGGTCGCACCGCGAGCCGCTCGCCCGTCGCGACGGCCTCGGCGGGGACCGTCTCCTCCTCGCCGTCCCGGATCACGACCGCCTCGTCGGGGGACAGCTCCATCAGCTCGCGGAGGGAGGTGCGCGCCCGGTCGATCGAGTAGCGTTCGAGCAGCTCGGCGACCGAGAACAGCACCGCGAGCGTCGCCGCCTCGAACGGGAGGTCGACGAGCAGCGCGGCGACGACCCCGACGCTCATCAGCAGGTCGATGTCGAGGCTCACCCCCCGCAGCGAGTAGAACCCGCTCCGGAGGATCGGCGGCCCGGCGATCGCGACCGCCAGCAGGTACGCGACCGAGGCGCCCGTGACGGCCCACGGCCCGAGGAAGCCGACGCCGCCGATCGTCGCGAACGTCGGGTCGAGCCCGGGGAGCAGCCACTCGAGGGCGAGCCCGACCGCGAGGAAGGCCCCGCCGACCGCGGTGGCGATCGCGCGCGGGCTCGTGAACAGGCCGTCGGCGACGCCGTCGGACTCCGCATCCGCGACCGCGTACCCCGCGCCCTCGACGGCGGCCGTCAGCGCCTCCACGTCCGTCGCCTCCGGATCGTACGTGAGGACGACGACGCCCGTCGTGGGCCGAGTGTCGACCGAGCGGACGCCCTCCCGATCGAGCGCGCCCTCGACTTTCCCCGCGCACGACGAGCAGTCCATGTCCGGCACCGCGAGCCGGAGCTGCGCTCCCGTCGGCGCGCTCCCGTCCGACTCGTCGGGATCGGCTGTCGGGTTCGATTCGATCATTAGCTGAACGTCGCTCCCGGAGCGTTATTAATCTAGCTACCACATAGAGGCATTATTTTATAAGAGATTAATAAAAATAGATTCGAAGTAAACAAATTCGACGAGGAAGTATTTACCTCCGAGCCGGCTACCCGCGGGTATGACAGACTGGCGCGCCGTCGGCTACGGCTTCGTCGTGATGCTGATCGCCGGGCTGCTGGCCACGCTCGTCCCCGTCGTGGGCCACGTCGGCGCGGGACTCATCGGTGGGTTCGTCGCCGGCTACGTCGCCGCCGGCGGGCTGCTCTCCGGCTTCTGGCACGGCCTGCTCGCGGGCTCGGTGAGTGGCGTGGCCGTCACGCTCCTGCTCGCCGCGTTCGGCGGCCTCGTCGGACTGGCCGGTGGCCCACTCGGAAGCCTGCTCGGTGGCGCGGGGGTCCTCGTCGTCGGACTGTTCCTGACGCTGCTGTTCGCGGTCGACTCGGCGCTTGCGGGTGCTATCGGCGGCGTCCTCGGATAGCGGGATCGGCTCGAAGCGGTCCGTCGCTGCGGGGCTCCGGTATCTTATTACAATAGAACCGCCGACGCGACGGGACCGGCCGCCCCGCGACCGGAATTCACGCGCTCTCGACGGCGTCGAGGACCGCCTCGTAGTCCGGCTCGTTGGTTGGGTCGTCGGCGACCCAGTCGAAGACGACCTCGCCGTCGTCGTCGATCACGAACACGGCGCGGTTCGCGATGCCGTGGAGGCCGAGTTCGGCGATGTCGATCTCGAGGTCGTACACGCGGATCGCGTCGCCGGCCATGTCGCTCACGAGGTCGAACTCGATCCCGTGCTCCTCGCGGAACGCGCCCTGCGAGAACGGCGAGTCGGCGCTGATCCCGAAGAGGGTCGCGCCGGCCTCCGCGAAGGCGTCGGCGCGCTCTTGGAAGGCGATCATCTCGTTCGTACACGGCGGCGTGAACGCGCCGGGGAAGAACGCGAGCACGACCGGCCCGTCGCCGATCTCCTCGTCGAGGTCGAACGGCTCGTGATCGCTCGTGCCGACCGTCGCGGTGAACGCGGGTGCGTCGTCGCCTGTGGATACCATCGACTCTCGATACGGCTGATTCACGCAAAAGCCTTGTCGCGACCTCGTTCGGTGCCGGTATTGGCCCGCTACCGTCTCGGGCCGAACCCGCACCGAGTCACTCGCGGTCGAGGTACTCCTGTTGGATGTCGACGATCTCGCCGGAGTTCTCGCAGTCGGCGTACCGGCGGAGCGGCTCCGCGTTGAGTTCGAGGAACGTCTCGCCCCACGTGAACTTCGACAGGGCGCGCTCGGCGCGGTCGCGCTCGCCGAGAATCACCAGCGCCGCGGCGAACGCCTCGACAGTGGTGAGCCGCATCGGACGGCCGAAGTTCACGGGGTTGGCGGCGACGAGGTAGGGCAGCGCGCGGTGCTCGCCGGGGAGCGAGAACATCTTCTCGCCCGCCGACTCCCATGAGCAGTCGAGCGCGACGAGCGCGGTCTCGGTGGCCCGCTCGGCGTCGACGGGCGAGAGCGCGCGCTCGGCGTGGGGGTTGAGGACGACCCCGTACGGCGTGGCTCGGTCCGAGCGGTGGAGCTCGGCGAGGTCGAAGCGCGCGAGCTTCCGGGCCGTACACTTGTCGGGGTCGTCGTCGCCCTCGTACCGGACGTGGAGGTCCACACTCGGCGTTCGACGGAGTCGCGTATAAGCCGTACGGACGCCGTCGGCAGAAAAAATGCGGGTGGTCGACGCCCGCGCGCCGTCACGGGGCGCGGGTCTGCGTCACGATCGGTTCGCCGTCGTCGGCCTCTTCGGGGACGCGCGTCCGCGTCCCGATCGGAGCCGATTCGCCTTCGGTTGTCAGTTCCTTCATCGCGTTTTACAGTATTTACTCGGTGTGTAAAAAATTTTGGCTGAAATACCTATTATCCGCCCTTTGTCCTTATATAAACATGGTTTTTCGATATTTATACCAACGAATGTTTTAGCAAATGCTATTTTTGTGCCTGATTTAACGCGCCAGTTATTCGCCAGTCCGCCGCGAATCGGACTCCGCCGCTTCGTCCCGATACCGTCAAACCGGCCCGGTACCGGCGGGGTTTTTCCTCGTCGCCGCGCAGGTGATCGTATGGAGCTGTTCGCGGTTCCGGACCTCCCGGAGATCCGGGAGGGAGACGACCTCGCGGCCATGATCGGCGAGCGCGTCGACCTCCGCGAGGACGACGTGGTCGTCGTCGCCAGCACGGTCGTCTCGAAGGCCGAGGGACGCGTCTTCGACCTCGACGACTTCCCGGCCGGCCCCCGGGCCCGCGAGGTCGCCGACCGGCTCGCCGAGATAGCGGACGAGGAGAAGGATCCGCGCTTCGCGCAGGCGGTCATCGAGGAGTCGACGGAGCTGGTCATGGAGGCGCCGTTCCTCCTCACCGCGACGCGCTTCGGGCACGTCGGCGTCAACGCCGGCATCGACCGCTCGAACGTCCCGGACGGCGACCTGCTGCTGCTCCCGGAGCGCCCCACCGAGAGCGCGGAGCGCATCCGCGACGGACTCGCGGCCGACCGCGTCGTCGTCAGCGACACCTCCGGTCGTCCCTTCCGGCACGGCCAGCGCGGGGTCGCGATCGGCTGGGCCGGGCTACCCGCCAGCCGCGACTGGCGCGGCGAACGCGACCGCGACGGCCGCGAGATGGGCGTCACCGTCCAGAACGTGATCGACGAGCTCGCCGCCGCCGCCAACCTCGTCGCCGGCGAGGGCGCGGGCGGCACCCCGGTCGTCGTCGTCCGGGACTGGGAGTTCGGCGACCACGACGGCTCGGACAATCACTTCCGCGAGGTCGAGGGCGACTTCGTCCGGCAGGCCCTGCGGGAGTGGACCTTTCAGGAGTAACCATGCTCGGAATCGAACTCACCCCAGAACACGAGCTGTCTCGCCTCGTCGACCTCGGCGTCCGCGCCGAGGAGGCCGGCTACGACGCCGTCTACTCGACGTGTCACTACAACAACCGCGACCCGTGGGCGTTCCTCTCGCGGCTCGCGGCCGCCACCGACTCGGTCCGGCTCGGTCCGGGGGTCGCCAACCCCTACGAGACCCACCCGGTGACGCTCGCGTCGAAGGTCGCGACCCTCGACGAGGCCTCCGAGGGGCGCGCCGTCTTCGGGCTCGGCCCGGGCGACCCCTCGACGCTCGCCAACCTCGGCCTCGAAGACGAGCGCGGGCTCCGCTCGGTGCTGGAGGCGTTCAAGACCGCACAGCGGCTCTGGGCCGGAGAGCGCGTCGACCACGAGGGCACCTTCGACGCCGCGGACGCCGGGCTCAACTACGAGCCGCCGCAGGGCGCGGACATCCCGGTCCACGTCGGCGGCGAGGGGCCGCACATGTGTCGGATGGCCGCGAAGCACGCCGACGGCCTCCTGTACAACGGCTCGCATCCGAAAGACCTCGCGTGGGCCCGCGAGCAGGTCGACGACGGCCTCGACGACAGGCCCGATAGCCGGGGCGAGTTCGACCTGATCGCCTACGCCGCGGTGTCGGTCGCCGAGGACGAGGCCGCCGCCCGCGAGGCCGCCCGGCCGCCGGTCGCGTTCATTGCCGCGGGCGCGGCCCCGCCCGTCCTGAAGCGCCACGGGATCGACCCCGACGCCGCGAGCGAGATCGGTGACCGCGTCTCGGCCGGCGAGTTCTCCGCCGCCTTCGAGCGCGTGACCCCCGAGATGGTCGACGCCTTCTGTATGGCGGGCACCCCCGAGACCGTCCGCGAGCGCGCCGCCGCCGTCGCCGAGCACGCCGACGGCCTCGTCGTCGGCTCGCCGCTCGGCCCGGACCTCGAGGCCGCCGTCGACCTCGCGGCCGAGGCGGTCGACGGGCTGTTCTGAGGTCCGTCGACTGGGTTCCCGAGGCGCGTCGACGGGGGCTGTTCCGGGCCGCGTCGACGAGGGCTGTTCCGGGCCGCGTCGGCGGCGCCCGCACTGCTTTCACGCACGCTGGCGGCGGATTCTCGCCCGCTGACAATCGAGAATCGCTGCTGATAACGCCGGCGGGAGGTTCATAACCCGTTCTCGTCGAGGGCGAAGTATGTCCACGACACGACAGCGCCGCCCGGGTGTCCGCGGGCGGTACGAGGCCCTCCTGTGGCGGACGATGGACGCGCTCGGCGTCACCGAATCGATAGAGCGCAAGGTCGTCACGGCGGTCGGCATCCAGTTTCTCGTCACGGTCGGCATCTTTCTCACTCAGTTTTTGATCTCGGGGACCGCCGCGTACGTCGTCTCGGGGGCGCTGTTCCTCGGCGCGGTCGTCGCCATCTACAACACGCTGCTCATCGTTCGACAGGACTTCGTCGGCCCGATACGCGCGCTGGAGCGTCAGGCGGAGGCGATCGCCGCGGGGAATATCGACGACGCGCGTGAGCCCGACGCGACCGGGTCGTCGGGCGGCGACGCCGCGGGCGCCCTCGACCCGACCCAACCCGACGAGATCGGGAGCCTCGTCGGCGCCTTCGGCGAGGTCCACGGGTACCTCACGACCGTCTCCGCGCAGGCGGAGGCCCTCGCCGATCAAGAGTTCGACGACCCCGCGCTCGACGAGGAGGTCCCGGGCGCCTTCGGGGCGTCGCTCGACGAGATGGCCGAGAACCTCGCGGCCTACACCACCGAGCTGGAGGCGCTCGTCGACGCCTTCGGCGATGCCGCCGAGCGCGCGCAGGACGGCGACCTGACGGCGACCATCGACGGGGACGCGCTGGCGACCGACGAGGGCCGGTACGTCGAGATCGTCGACAACTACAACCGGCTCGTCGCGACGCTCGGCGAGACGGTCGGCGAGGTCGGCGGGTTCACCGCCGACGTGGCCGGGGCCGCGGACGAGGTGCGCGCGAGCATGGACGAGGTCGACGACGCGAGCGGCGAGGTCGCGCGCTCGGTCCAGGAGATCTCCGACGGCGCGGCCGAGCAGACGGACGAGCTGGAGGCGATCGCGAGCGAGATGAACACGCTGTCGGCGACCGTCGAGGAGATTGCGGCGAGCGCCGACGACGCGGCCGAGACCGCGCGCGACGCCGCCGAACGCGGTCGCTCCGGCCGCGAGGAGGCGGCCGAGGCGATCGCGGAGCTTGAGACGCTGGAGACGCGGATCGGCGAGACGGCGGCCGCGGTCACGGACCTCGCGGACCGGGTCGGCGAGATCGACGAGATCGCGGCCGTGATAGACGAAATCGCGGAGGAGACCAACCTGCTCGCGCTGAACGCCTCCATCGAGGCGGCGCGCGCCGACGGCTCCGGCGACGGGTTCGCGGTCGTCGCCGACGAGGTGAAGTCGCTCGCCGAGGAGACGCGCGAGTCGGCGGGGGAGATCTCCGGGCGGATCGAGGAGGTCCAGACCGCGTCGGCGGAGACCGCCGCCGACGCCGAGGCGATGGAGGCCCAGGTAGCCGAGGGGGTCGAGACGATCGAGGCGACGCTGCGGGAGTTCGAGGGCGTCGGCGAGGATGTGACGAGCGTCGACGAGACGGTCCAAGAGATCAGCGACGCGACCGACGACCAGGCGCGCACCACGCAGGAGGTCGTCGACATGGTCGACGGCGTCGCCTCCGTGAGCCGACAGACCGCGACCGAGGCGGAGACCGTCGCGGCCGCGGCCGAGGAGCAGACCGCGACCGTCTCCGAGGTGACCGGCCGGGTCCACACGCTCTCGGACCGGTCCGACGACCTGTTGGCGCGGCTGAACGAGTTCGAGGTTCCCGACGGGGGCGACGGTGCCGAAACCGTCGACGGTCCGGGGGCCGGCGCCGAGGTGCGGTCGGCGACGGGCGCCGACGACGACTGAGGACGCGGTCGGCGATCGGTGCTGACGACGACTGAGGACGGTCTGGGCGCGACGAGGTCGGCGACCGGCGCCGCCGACTACTCCGAGCGCCCGCGTCCGCCGAGCGAGGGCAGGTTCACGCCAATCTCACCGAGCAGCGCGCCGACGGCGGCGTAGCCCAGCGCGCCGACGGAAGCGATAATCAGGACCTGTCCGACGAGGACGAGCAGCGCCGACAGCGGGTCGCCGGCGCCGAGGATGAGGTCGTTCAGGAAGATGTCGACGAACCGCCCGACGTCGCCGACCAGCCGGGAGACGAAGTCGATGAGCGCCATCATGAGTCACGCTTGTACCGGGGGGCACTTGGGTGTTGAGTTCGCGGCGGGACCTCGATCGCTCCGGAACTACGCTTCCGAACACGGCTCCAACGGGTCGTCGTCGCGCGCGTACCGCAGCGCCCAGGCGATCAGGACGCCCTGAAACGGCAGGCGGACCAGCGCCGCGAGCCGCGCCGGAGCGACGAGTCGGTCCGGGAGGAGGTCGTCGAGGGTGTCGCGCCGGGCGAGGTGGACGTTCGCCGGAAACACGGCGAGGAGGAGGGCGACGATCCCCCACGCGGACGGGCGCCGCGTCCGCGGTATCGCGACGCCGACCCCGAGGAGTATCTCGGCGATCCCGGAGAGGTACACCAGCCCGACGGGCCGGGAGAACGACGGCGGGATCGCCTCCGCGAACCGATCCGGGATCAGGAAGTGGGCGACCCCGGCGGTAACGTACGCCGCGCCCATGAGGGGCGCGAGCGAGCGTTCGGCGGCGTCCGACTCGACGGGATCGGGCCGTCGGCGCGCGGGCTGTGCGTCTGCGGCGTGGGACCGGTCGGCGTCGGCCATCGGTCCGACGCACGCACCGGACGCGTATCAGTCCTCCCCGACGGCCGCGGCGGGCCGTATCGGTGCGCGCGGTGCGGCCGAGGGTTCCGGGAACCGAACCCCTTACGAGCGGGCGAGCCCAACGGTGTGGTAATGAACACGTTGTTCTGGGTGCTGACGGGGGTCCTCGCGTACTCCGCGGTCGCGAGGTGGCTGCGGAACGAGGGGATCCTCCCGGACGCGGTCAGGATCTCCGGACCGGTGTTGACGCTCCGGACCCTCCGCGGGCGCGCCTTCCTCGGCCGACTGGCGGCGCCGAAGCGGTTCTGGCGCGCGGTCGCCAACCTCGGCCTCGGCGGGGCCTTGGTGGCGATGGTGGCGTCGTTCGCGCTCATCCTCTCGTCGGCGATGTCGGCGTTCACGAACGCACAGCCCGCCGCGATCCAGCAGCCGCAGAACTTCCTCATCATCCCCGGCGTCAACGACTTCCTTCCCCTGTCGGTCGCGCCGGAGATCGTCGCCGGGCTCGGGGCTGCGATGGTGATCCACGAGGGGGCACACGGGCTCCTCTGCCGGGTCGAGGGCATCGACATCGACTCGATGGGACTCGTCTTCTTCGCGCTGCTCCCGGTGGGCGCGTTCGTCGAACCGGACGAGGAGGCGACGCAGGAGGCGTCTCGCGGCGCGCGCGCACGGATGTTCGCTGCCGGCGTCACCGCGAACACCGTCCTCACGATCGTCGTCTTCGCGCTCCTCTTCGGCCCCGTGGTCGGCGCCATCTCGCCCGCGGCGGGCTACGCGGTCGGCGAGGTCAACCCCGGCTCCCCGGCGGCCGCGGCCGACATCTCGCAGGGCGACCGGGTCGTCGAGGTCGCCGGAACGCCGATCGAGACGAGCGCCGAGTTCGAGTCGGCGATCGCCGACGCCGGCGACTCGGTTGCGCTCACGGTCGACGACGGCGACGCGCGGGAGACGGTGCGGGTCGACCGCGAGCTACAGGTGGTCGGGTCCGCCGGCGGCAACCCCCTCGGTGTGAGGATCGAGGGCGCACCGGTGACGATCGCGGCGGTGAACGGCGAGCCGGTCGCGACCGAGTCGGACCTCTTCGCCGCGGTCGGCGACGACGAGCGCGCCGCGCTGACGGTGACCGGCAACGCGACCGTCGTCGACCAGGTCCGCGACGCGCCCGGCGCCGAGGACGCCTCGGGCGTCGAAACGGCCGACGGCGAGGCCGCCGTCACCGTCCCGGACGTGCCGATCGGCGCGTACGTCGTCGGGGTTCAGGAGGACGGGCCGATCCACGACGCGGGCGCCGCCCTCGGCGAGCCGCTGACGATCGTCTCGGTCGACGGCGAGCGCGTCGTCGACAACGGGGCGCTCTCCGCGGTCCTCGGCGAGCGCGAGCCGGGGGAGACCGTCCCCGTCACCGTCTACGACGCTGACGGCGAACGCGACACGTACGAGGTCGAACTCGACGCCCACCCGAACCGCGACGGCGGCTTCGTCGGCGTCAGCGTCTTCCCCGGGACGAGCGGGCTCGCGCTCGACGACGTGGGCGTCACCGAGTACCCCGCCGGCGCGTACCTCGAACTGCTCGGCGGCGACGGGGGCGAGGGGACCGCCGGCGGCGTCCCGCTCGGCGGGGTCACCGACTCGCCGCTCGGCTTGGTGTTCGTCGCGCTCATCCTGCCGCTCGGCAGCCTGTTCGGGCTCCCGTTCAACTTCGCGGGGTTCACCGGCGACCTGACCAACTTTTTCGTTGTCGAGGGGCCGCTCGCGGTGCTCGGCGGCGGGACGTTCCTGCTCGCGAACCTCCTGTTCTGGTCGGGGTGGATCAACATCCAGCTGGCGCTGTTCAACTGCCTGCCGGCGTTCCCGCTCGACGGCGGCCGCATCCTCCGGATGGTCGCCGAGGCGGTGATCAGCCGGGTCCCGATCAGCGACCGGCACGCCGCGGTGCGGACGATCACGGTCTCGTCCGGCCTCGTCATGCTGACCGGACTGATCGCGATGATCTTCGGCAACCAGATCCTCACGGCGCTCGGGCTGATCTGAGGCCCGGCGCCACGTCTCGGCCGGTGGCGGAGCTGTTCGGCTGCGGCCGGCCGCGCGGCTCGGAAAGGCTCAACTCCCGGCCCGCCGAAAGCAGCGTATGCGCGCCCCGCTCGCGGCCGCCGCGCTCGTCGCGCTCGGCGTCCTCCTGATGGCGAACCCGCTGTTCCTCCCGGTCTCGGTCGGCGAGGCCGACCCGGCCTACACCCACACCGTTCGGTCGGTGACCGCCGGGTCGTCGGTGGGTCTCGACGCTCCGACCGACGAAGGTCTCGACGACTCGAACGCCGTCGTCGCGTACGCCGACCTTGACCCCGCCGCCCGCGCGGCGTTCGACCGCGCCCGCGACGCCCCCGAGGGCGCGTTCGGCGTCGAGAGCCCCGACGAGCGCGTCGACTCGCTGTCGTACCCGACCGACCCGACGCTCGGCGACGGACTGCTGATCGTCGAGCTCGACGGCGAGCGGTACGAGTTCTGGACCCGGACCGTCGAGCGCGAGCCGGGCGCCGTCGTCGCCCAGCGGGTCGTCCTCCAGCCGGTGGCGTTCCTCGGCGGCTTCCTCGCGGTTGTCGCCGGGGCCGCGGTCGGGCTACGGGAGCGGCTCGGCGAGGGGTGACGGGTCGGTGTCACGGCCACGACGGCGACGTACGAACCCAGAGCGCGACCCGTCGACCACAGAGGGCGACCTCACTTCCCGACCGTCGGCGTCGGTTGGCCGACGGGCTTCGGCGCGCTGCCGGCCTCGATCGCCCGACGGGTCGACTCACCGATCTCGACGAGGTGACACAGGGGGTTCCCGGGGTAGACGACCGGGTTCTCCAGCAGGCCGATCAGGAGCCCGGTGAACGGGGCCTCCACCGCGACCGCGTCCTCCTTGAACGGGTTGGTGATCGTCGCGATGCGCTCGCCCTCGCGGACGAGCGAGCCGCTCTCGAAGTGGGTGTCGACGATGCCGCCGGAGTCGGCGCGCAGCCACGTCTTCTCGCCCGCCCCGGCGACAACGGTGCGCCAGCCGGGCCAGCGAACCGTGTCGGTCTCCAGGAGTCCGTACTCCGCGAAGACGGATTTGACGCCGTCGAGCGCGTCGTCGATGAGCGGGCGCTGGAACCGGTGGGCCTCCCCCATCTCGATCGTGATCGTGGGGATGTCGGCGTCGGTCGCCTCGCCGCGGAGCGTGCCGCTCGGCCCGTCGCTGTCGATGATCACCTTCGAGCCGAACGCCATCGCGAGCCGGTACACCGACTCGTCGGTCATGTCTGCGCGGACGTGGAGCATGTTCGTCCGGCCGCGGGTGGAGGTGTGGAAGTCGAGCCCGAAGTCGCACGGCGCGATGAAGTTCTCGTAGATCCGGTGGGCCATCCGCTTCGAGCTGGTCGACCCGGGCTTCCCGGGGAACGACCGGTTCAGGTCGCGGTCGTAGACGGGGAGGTACCGCTGCTGGGCGAGGAAGCCGGGCACGTTGAGGACGGGGAGACAGACGAGCGTGCCCGAAAGCGCCGAGAGGTCCCACTCGTGGGCGACCTCGCGGACGACCTCGATTCCGTTGAGTTCGTCGCCGTGGGCGGCCGCGGTCAGGAAGGCGGTCGGCCCATCGCGCTCCCCGTTGACGATCGTGACCGGGATACGGACGGGGTCGCCGGGGTACGTCTCGCTGATGCCGTAGCGGATGTTCTGCGTTTCGCCGGGCGGCACCGCCCCGCCGTTGTACGTGAACGCCCGGTCCTCGCTCATGGCAGACCGGAGCGCGGCGTCGGGTATATATATGGCGACCCGGAGACTCCGGATCTCGTCCGGCCGAAACGATCGGGGCGTCTTTTATGTCGGCCCGCGCAGTGAGAGGTATGAGTTCGGACTCGGTTCGGGTGGGAGTGTTGTCGCTGCACAACAGCAAGGAGACGAAGGCGATCTGTAACGCCGTCGAGGACCTCGGCCACGAGCCGGTGTGGCTCCGCGAGGAGAACGCCGCGGTGAGCGTCGAGGACGGCGAGGTGGCGGTCGAGCCCGCGGTCGACGTGATCGCGAACCGCCTGCTCTTATCGAACACCGACCAGCCCGCGGAGCTGCTCGGGCTGGCGGCGACGTTCGAGCGCATCCGGCCGATGCTGAACGAGCCGAACGCGGTGCTGGCGTCGATCCACAAGTTCGCGACGGCGGCGACGCTCGCCGACTGGAACATCCGCGTGCCCGACGCGCTGCTCGCGTTGTCGAACGACCGCCTCAACGAGGGCCGCGAGCGGTTCGGCGACGTGGGCGTGTATAAGACCGCGATCGGCACCCACGGCGGCGGGACGTGGAAGGTCGACCTGACCGAGCGCGTGAACCCGAAGGTCGGCAACCGGCAGGCGTTCCTCCAGCGGCTCATCGACCGCGACGACGAGAAGCACCGCGACCTGCGGGTGTACGTCGTCGGCGACGAGATCGTCGGGTCGATGTACCGCTACGCGCCCGAGGGCGACTGGCGCACCAACGTCGCGCTGGGCGGCGCGGTGGAGGACGCCACCGACGACATGCCGCAGGAGGCCGCCGACACCGCCCTCTACGCGGCCGAGGTGATGGGGCTCGACTACGCCGGGGTCGACCTCGTCGAGGGGTACGACGGCTGGTACGTCCTCGAAGTGAACCCCACGGCCGGGTTCAAGGGGCTGTTCGAGGCGACCGGCACCAGCCCGGCCCCGCACATCGCGAAGCTGGCGATCGAGACGGTCGGCGGCGAGGTCGAGGACGAGGCGGTCGAGCGCGTCGCCGCGACCCTCGACGACTCGCGGCCGTCCTGCGCGCCCGCGCCGAAGCCGACCCCCTCCGAGCAGCCCGACATCGGCTACATCGAGGAGGTCGTCGTCACGGGCACCTCCGGCTCGACGCAGGCGCTCGCGAAGTCGGACACGGGCGCGACCCGGACGAGCATCGACACCCAGTTGGCCGCCGAGATCGGTGCGGGTCCGATCAAGAGCATGACCCGGGTCAAGTCGGGCAGCGTGAAGGGCGGGAAGGCCCGGCCGGTCGTCGACCTCGTCATCGGTATCGGCGGCAACCAGCACACCGTCACCGCGAGCGTCGAGGACCGCGAGCACATGGAGTACCCGCTGCTGCTCGGCCGCGACATCCTCACTGACTACCGAGTCGACGTGCGGCGGCGCGCCGACAGAGACGAGGCCGAGCGCGACGAGGCGGGCGAAATCCTCGAAGAGGAGGAGTAGACCCGTCCGGCGCCGCCGAAATCTGGCTCACGCGCGTCTGACAAAAGTATAAGACCGAGGCTGTCGAGGACACGACACATGGTGAAGAGCACGGTCCGGTTTCCCGAGTCGGTGGTCGAGGAGATCGAATCGCTCGTCGACGAGGGGCAGTTCGAGAGCAAGTCGGAGTTCTACCGCTTCTCGGCCGACTACGTGCTCTCCCGGACCCTCGACGAGTACGACCCGGAGACGATCGACTACGAGGCGATCGAGTCCGAGGTGATCCCGGACGCGGACCGGACGCTGGGCGCGGACGAGGAGACCGACGGCCCCCCGTTCTTCGAGTCCGTCGCGTTCGTGCGGAAGCTCGCGCTCCGGGAGAAGTTCAGCGACGCCGAGGACTTCATCGACCACCAGTACGTCCCCGGTGATCGGCACGCGGTCCTCTTAGAGGAGATCCTCCGGCTGTACCGCGAGGACGCGGCGAGCGGTGACCGAGCCCCGGCCGGCGACCCCGAGCCCGAACCGGAGCAGTCGACCCGGACCCGATAGCTCGGCCCGTCGTTCCTCCACGAGAGCGCGGTCAGGACTCGTACTCGGCCCAGATGTATCGCGTCCCGTAGCTCCGGTACGGGCGCCACGCCTCGGCGATCTCGCGCATCTCCGCGCGCGACAGCGATTCCCCACCGTTGTACACCAGCTCGATCCCTTTCCGAACCGCCAGGTCGCCGAGCGGGAGCACGTCCTCGCGCCCGAGCGCGAAGACGAGGTACATCCTCGCGGTCCACTCGCCGACGCCCGTGATCTCGGTGAGCCGGTCGACGACCGCCTCGTCGCTTACGCCCGCCAGCTCCTCGCGCGTGAGGTCGCGCTCGTCGTCGCGGAACGCAGCGGCGGCGTTGCGCAGGTAGTCGACCTTCGTGCCGCTGAGCCCGGCCTCGCGCAGGGCCGCCTCGTCGGCCGCGAGGACGCGCTCCGGGGTCGGGTCGCCGCCCACGACTTCCACGAACCGCTCGTGGATGGCCGCCGCAGAGGCGGTCGAGAGCTGCTGGTTCACGATCGAGGTACAGAGCCGCGCGAACTCGTCGTCCGCGGGCGCGACGTCGAGGGGCCCGTGTCGGTCGACGAGCGTCGCCATCGTCGGGTCCTCGCGGAGGACCTCGATCACCGGGTCGTCTACGTCCGCGGCCGGACCGCCACTCTTCGCCGCTGGCCCGTCAGCGTCCGCGGCCGGGTCGATCGTTCCGTCGACGCCGTCGTCCATACCGAAGCGAGGGACCGCACGGAGGAGTACGTTCGGTTCCGGACCGGTCCGCGCGGCCTCTCACACCCCGCGTCGAGCGCTCGTGCTCGTCTCAGTCCCTCGCACCCCGCGTCGACCGTTCGTGCTCGTCTCAGTCTCTCGAACCTCGCGTCGAGCCGCCGCCAACCCACCCGAATAAACTTACAGTTTGTTTTACGTTTGGAAGATGAAAACGTTCAACCATGACGGTTCCGACTCTCAGGTATGCAGCTCGAAGACGTCCAGCGCGTGACGGTGCTCGGCGCCGGGAACATGGGCCACGGTATCGCTGAAGTGGCCGCCCTCGCCGGCTACGACGTGTCGCTCCGCGACATCAACGATGAGCTCGTCCAGAACGGGTACGACCAGATCGAGTGGTCGCTCGGCAAGCTCGCGGAGAAGGACCGAATCGGCGACGACGAGGCGGACGCCGCGCTCGACCGCGTCGACGCGTTCGTCGACCTCGAGGACGCGCTCGACGGCGCCGACGTCGTCGTCGAGGTCGTCCCCGAGAAGATGGCCATCAAGAAGGACGTGTACGACGACGTGGTCAAGTACGCGCCCGACGAGGCCGTCTTCGTCACCAACACCTCCAGCCGCTCTATCACCGAGCTGTCGGAGGTGACGGACCGCCCCGAGCGCTTCTGCGGGATGCACTTCTTCAACCCGCCGGTGCGGATGGACTTGGTCGAGGTCATCTCCGGGGAGCACTCGAGCGAGGAGACGCTCGACCTGATCGAGGGGCTCGCCGAGTCGATGGGGAAGACGCCCGTCCGGGTCCGGAAGGACAGCCCCGGGTTCATCGTCAACCGCATCCTCGTCCCCCTGATGAACGAGGCGGCGTGGATCGTCGAGTCCGGCGACGCGACGATGGAGGCGGTCGACTCCACGACGAAGTTCGACATGGGCCTCCCGATGGGGTCGTTCGAGCTCGCCGACCAGGTCGGCATCGACGTGGGCTACCACGTGCTGGAGTACATGCACGAGGTCCTCGGCGACGCCTACCGCCCCTGCCCGCTGCTCGGCGAGAAGGTCGAGGCGGAGGACCTCGGCAAGAAGACCGGCAAGGGATTCTACGACTACGAGGACGGCGACGGCGCGCAGATCCCGAGCGACGCGCTCGACGACGACGTGCGCCGCCGCCTGCTCGCGGTGATGGCCAACGAGACGGCCGGCCTGATCGGCAACGACGTGGCCGACGCCGACGACATCGACGAGGCGGTCAAGCTCGGCGCGGGCTTCCCCGACGGCCCGGCAAAGCTCGCTGACGAAGAGGGGCTCGACGCGCTGGTCGAGACGCTCGACGCCCTCGCGGAGGAGACCGGCGAGGAGCGCTATGAGGCGACCGACTACCTGCGCGAGGCGGCCGAGTCGGGCGGCTTCCGCGGCGACGGAGCCGACGGCGACGCGGAGAGCGGCCCGGCGTTCGACGTGCTGAACGTCGACGTCGACGCCGACGCGCGGGTCGGGCACGTCGAGATCGACCGCCCGCACCGGATGAACACGATCAGCGGCGACGTGCTCGACGAGCTCGCCGACGCGATCGACCTGCTCGACGGCGACGACGACGTGCGGGCGATCCTCCTCTCCGGCGCGGGCGACCGCGCCTTCTCCGCCGGCGCGGACGTCCAAAGTATGGCCGCGGGCGGCGCGGACCCGATCCACGCCGTCGAGCTCTCTCGGCAGGGTCAACAGACGTTCGGCAAGCTCGAGGAGTCGGACAAGCCCGTCATCGCCGCCATCGACGGCTACTGCCTCGGCGGCGGGATGGAGCTCGCGACCGCGGCAGACATGCGGATCGCCTCCGAGCGCTCCGAGCTCGGCCAGCCCGAACTCGACCTCGGCCTGCTCCCGGGTTGGGGCGGCACGCAGCGGCTCGCGCGCGTCGTCGGCGAGGGGCGCGCGAAGGAGATCATCCTCACCGCCGACCGCTACGACGCCGAGACGATGGCCGACTACGGCTTCGTCAACGAGGTCGTGCCGGGCGACGAGCTCGACGACCGGGCGCGGGAGCTGGCAGCGCAGCTCGCGGGCGGCCCGCCGATCGCGCAGAAGTACACGAAGCGCGCGATCCACGCCGGACGCACCGACAACGAGGCCGGCCTCGAAGTCGAGGCGATGGGCTTCGGCCACGTCATGAACACCGACGACCTCATCGAGGGCGTCACGGCGTTCATGGGCGACGGCGAACCCGAGTTCGAAGGGAAGTAACGAGGGCTCGGCTGCGCACTCGGTGAGCCGCGCGGCGAAGAACGTCCAGCGCGCGTCGGCGCCGTCGGCGAGCGAGTCGTCGACGGTCGATTCCCGCTCGATTACGAAGCCGGCGTTCCGGAGCTGCCGCCGAGTCGCCTCCGCGCCCGCGATGTGCCACTGCATCTCGACGCCGGTGTCGAGCCAGTCCGGGTTCTCGCCGTTCCACGGCTCCGGTCCCTCGGAACAGAGGAGCCGTCCGCCGTCGCCGAGGACGCGGGCGAACTCGTCGACGACGGCCTGGTGACGCCCCTCCGGAACGTGGATTAGCGAGTGGTACGCCGTCACCGCGTCGAAGGCGCCGTCGCGGAACGGGAGCGCGACGAGGTCACCCTGCGCGAGCGGCGCTCCGGGGACGTTCTCGGCGGCCAGCGCCAGTTGGGTGCGCGAGATGTCCGCTCCGACGGCGGTCCCGGAGTCTTTCAGCGCTCGGAGCACGGGCGTGCCCTGCCCGCAGCCGGCGTCGAGGACCCGCGCGTCCGGCGGCAGCGACCCACGGAAGCGGTCGAGGACCGCTCGTCCGCGGCCGTCCTCGACGCGGTCGGCCGCGTACGCCGTCGCGAGTTCGTCGTACCCCCGGCGGACGACGTTCCTGTCGACCATGTGCGGGGACATTCGCGACGGGCTGTTGAACGCTTCGGTCGGCGCGGTCTCGTGGCCCCCCGGAGTATTCGGTGCCGTCCGGTGCCCGTCCGGGACCGATCACAGCGGCGTGTCGGCCGCCGCGGCCACCTGTCTACTGACGCTGCCGACGAGGTACGCGACCGCGGCGACGAAGAGGACGACACCGACCACACTCGACACGCCGGGGAGCGCGGCCTCGACGAACGCGGGGAGCGTCGTCGCCCCGGACACCGGGAGGAGGAGGACCGCGACGCCCCGGCGGACGGACCGTTTCGCGGATGGCTCTGCCATGGCGTCGGCCGACGGAACGCGGAGAATAAAGTGGTTATCGGTCGGCGGCCGGCGCGCTTAGACGTACCCTTCCTCGACGAGCAGCTCGCCGTTGAGCAGCGAGGCGCCCGCCGCGCCGCGGATCGTGTTGTGCGCGAGGCAGTTGTACTTCGCGCCGGCGTCGGTGGTCTGGACGCCGCCGGCGACGATGCCCATCCCGTCGGCGTACGTGCGGTCGAGGCGGGGCTGCGGACGCTCGCGCTCGTCGTCGCCGAACACCTTGATGAGCTGTTCGGGCGAGCTTGGGAGGTCGCCGACGCCCTCGAACGAGCGCATCGCCTCGCGGAGGTCCGCCGGCGCGGGGTCCTCGGCGAACTCGGCGAAGACGTTCTCCAGGTGGCCGTCGAGCGTGGGGATCCGGTTACACGAGGCGGCCACGTCGGCGTCGTGGAGGGAGACCTCGGCGCCGTCGAACTCGCCGAGCAGCTTGCGCGACTCCGTCTCCATCTTGTCCTCCTCGCCGCCGATGTGGGGGATGGCGTTGTCGAGGATCTCCATCGAAGTGACGCCGGAGTAGCCGGCGCCGGAGACCGCCTGAAGCGTCGAGACCCGGACGCTTTCGAGGCCGAACTCGTCGATCGCCGCGAGCGTCGGCACCATCGTGATCGTCGAGCAGTTCGGGTTCTTCACGAGGGCGCCGTCCCAGCCCCGCTCGTCGCGCTGGACCTCGATGAGCCCGAGGTGGTCGGGGTTGATCTCGGGGATCGTGAGCGGGACGTCCGCCGCCATGCGGTCGTTCGAGGAGTTCGAGGAGACGATGTATCCGGCATCGAGGAACTCGGGCTCGACCTCGGCCGCGACGCCCGACGGGAGCGAGGAAAAGAGGAGGTCGACGTCGTCGTCCGCGACCCCTGCGGGGCTCGTCTCGGCGACCTCCATCTCGGCGACGCCCTCCGGAATCGGGGTGTCGACGCGCCACTTGGCCGCCTCGCGATAGGTCTTGCCCGCGCTCTCCGCGCTCGCGGTGACCGCGGCGAGCTCGAAGGTCGGGTGGTCGTCGAGCAACTGGATGAACCGCTGGCCGACCGCGCCGGTGGCACCGAGGATGCCGACTCGTACTGACATTGCGCGTGGGTCCGTGACAGGGACGTAAGTGCGTTCGGATAGCCGTCGATACCGCCGAACGCGGCCGGCGATTCGGTCTGACGGTCGGTCCGACTACGATGCGTCGGCGACCGCGGCGCGTTCCCAACGAACCGTCGCCGACTGCCGCGGTCCGGGAGATATTCGCCGATCCGGCAGGAACGTTCCGTTCTGGGCGTCAGGTGCGTTCGAAGCACGCCCAAGTTCGACGGGTTCTCGCTCGTCCCGACCCTGTCCGCCGCCACGCTGGCGAGCGTCACCCACGAGACGGCCCGCTCGCTCTCCTTCGGCATCCGGCCGGAAGTCGTGAGCCTCTCACCCGACCGTTTAACCGCGTGCGACGGATATCCGAACGTGCGCGCCCCTAGTCCCCGCCCGAGTACTCCCCGATGGGAGCGATGACAGCGCGGAGAACCCAGGCGCGTGACACCGGTCGCGAACGCGACCCGCCCGTCGCCGCGCAGGCGACCGCCCGCCACGAGGGTTTCCCGGTCGACGCGGCACGCCGCCGGAGATGAGACCGGTCGTTAGTGTCGCGGGCGACATTCCGACGCTCGACAGCGGCGCCGCAACGCACAACCCCTCGCGCGCCGAAGGCCCGACATGTCGAACACCCGCGGCGCCGGCCCCGCCGTCACTCTCGTCCGCAACGCCACGGCGCTCGCGACCGTGGACGGGACGACGTTCCTCGTCGATCCGCTGTTCGCGTCCGAAGGCACGCTTCCGCCGACCGACAACACCCCGAACGACCGGCGCAACCCGCTCGTCCCGCTTCCCGACGTCGACCTGTCGCACGACGCGGTGATCGTCACCCACCGCCACCCGGATCACTTCGACGACGCGGCCGCGGAGCGACTCGACGCCGACGTGCCGCTGTTCTGTCAGCCCGCGGAGGCGGACGCGTTCGTCGAGGACGGCTTCACCGACGTGCGACCGGTCGAGGAGACGCTGGCGGAGTTCGACCCCGACGCCGTCGTGCTCAACGGCGGCGCGGCGCAGTTCAACCACGGCGAACCGATCACGATGGGCGTCGAGGACGTCGCGGCCGTGCGCGAGGCTACCGACGCCCCGGTCGCCGTGGTCCACATGGAGGCGATCAACCACTGCCTGCTCTCGCGCGAGGAACTCCGGGCGGAGACGGCGGACGTGCTGATCCCGGAAGACGGCGAGCGGATCGAGTTCTGACCGGCGCCTCGATCACCGCTTCAATTCGCTACGGAGCCTCGCAGCTCGCGATACTGCTCGCCGCGAGAAGGTCCGGGTGCGAGAATCGAACCCGGGCGAGACGCGCTCCGCTCGTCTCGCATGATTCAATCTCGCCTTCCGGACTTTTCGCTCCTCACTCTGTTCGTCGGAAAAGGTCCGGGTGCGAGAATCGAACCCGCGTCTCAGCCTCCACAAGGCTGACTAATGGACCTCACCAAATATGATACTCTACTTCGACTCGAATCCACACAAAACGCTCAAAGATACCAAATTCAAGGAACTAAGGCAAAATCAAAACCGAAGAGAAGCGAATCAAATATGGTGTGTGTTTCGGTCACTGTCGGGCAGCTTCGAGCGTTTCCTCATCAAAATCGAATATGAGTTTGGCTTTGGGCCCTGCCCGCCAGATACCAGATTGTGGACTGTCGCGCACAAGCCACCCATAGCCCTCCATTTCTCGTGCGACTCTTTTGACTGTAAATATCTCCGAATCTTCAAACCCGAGTTCACTAAGTTTGAACTTCCCTTCGGATGCTATAGTTGTCATTATAGTATCCCAAGCCTCGTCTCTTAGCGTCACTACCGACCACCTCGTGAATCTGGGTAATGTCTGTTGAACATGGTCTGCCTTTGGGGTTGGTCCGTTTTATTGGTTGTTGGACGGTTCAGCGGTTGGAGTAGTAGTTGTCAGATGCTTGGTGAGCGTTAGCGACGTATCGTTGTGCAGTCTCAACGCGGTTGATGCGTAGCATTTGCATGAGAGTAGTAATGTCTTCACCCTTATTTATGATATCTGTGCCCACACCTCTACGAATCATGTACCAGCCGTTTTCGCGGCTCTCAACGTCAATCCCTGCCTCTTTCTGTAATTGAATCATCAGATATCGGAGGGAACCTGCCCCATAAGGATTCTTTCGCCGCGTCAGCCAGACTGCGTCCGAACCTTCGTACTCGGGCAGTTGTTCTCGCTCATCTTTCCATTTATTGATGACGCGTGCAGATGTGGGGCTGATTTTACACTCTCTGTGTTTTTTCCCTGCCTTAGAGTCTTCTTCTTTGGGAATTCGAAGATAGGCATCATCTTCTCTTTTTGTATCAAGCCATTTCATTCGAGATGCATAGATTTCGCAGGGTCGGAGCCCAAGGTCCGTGCTCAAGTGAACGAGACTGGGAATTTTCCAGCTATTTGCATCCCAATCATCTCCGCTTAATGCGTATTTAGGTTTCTCTAAGCGTTGTGCGAGACGCGCAGCCCATTCATCGACTTCATCTTCACTGAGCTCGCTTCGGTCGGGAACAGTATACAGTCTTAGAGAGGCATACTTGATGGCCTTGAGCTCGTAGTCGCGACAATAATCGCGGAAGCCGGGGTCTCCTTCTTCCGTTTCTATCTGCTCATAGACTTCATCAGAATTCGGAATTTCCCAGTCAATCTCCTGCTGCTTGAGGACAAGAGAGGCGCTGTTGGCGGTCCGTCTACTGGTGCCGAGTAGATTGTCCTCTCGTTTGAGATAGTACCAGTATTGGTTGAGCTGCTCGGGGGTAAATTCAATCGTAAATTCTTCTCCAGTTCTTTCTGCGATGAATTCGTCAAGGTCGAAGTCATTGCTTTTGTTTTTATTGCGGATTTCCTCTCCAATGTAGAGCCATTCACAGAACCGCTCAACACGGTTGATGATGTCCCGCATCGAATTGTAGGCGTATCCAATCTGCTGGTCCGGTTTCTTGCCGCGGTCGTAGGCCCAGCGACAAAACTCAATTCTCCAGTCTTCAAACAGCTCAAGTTCTAGCTCGTTGAGCCTCCTCTGTAGACTTTCTCGAACCTCGGGGACGTTTATCTCGTCAAGAGAATATTCTGGTAGCCGCTTATTGTTATTTGGTTGTTCAACGCTTGCCATTCTATTTTACCTCACCACATCTAAGATACCACAGCATATATGGTTTACTTTCTAACCGCAAATAGCCCATTATGCCAAATTCAAGCATTATAAGGTCTCTATACGCTTTTTTGGACCACACCATTTTTGATGTAGTCTTACCATACAGTGAGCTGTTGGGCCGTTGATTACCATTGCTGAATCACTATATATGGAGTAGAGAAAGCATTCAATTGGATGGCCGAAGTAAATCCGGAATCTGGGTCTTAAATTGAGCAAGTGCTGTAGAGCATCGTAGTGTGTTGGGCTATGGGTACCACCAGTAATGACAGAAAATTTTATTCGTAGAACAAAGGGACGCGCTTGATAAAATGAGTGATATACACATACAACAGAAAACCTATTCACCCTCCTTTTGAAAAACCACTCAATGAGCTTAGATTTTCCGAAGTGGATAGCCCAGTACAGACAGGTGAACCCTAAGGAATCAATAGAGTATAGAGATAGTTCGGGGGCATGGAAAGAAGACAAATATCACAGATTCTACTCTATATCGTCGGAATTCCAACAGCGGGGATACATCTACCGAGATGAGCTCAGAAAGATTGGTAAGTGGAAATCAGGAGGCAGGATAGACCACCTATTGAAGCAAAACAAACCCAACCACGTCGAACGACGAACCACGGTGGCATTTCGCGCTAATAATGACGCAGACAAGGTGGAAGCCCTTACAGAACTCAAGGGAGTTCGTGTCCCCGTTGCTTCCGCAATTCTAACTATGTATGACCCCGCGAAGTACGCAGTCATAGACTACCGGGCTTTTCGAGCTCTTGGAGCCGCTAAGCCACGATTGTTAGACCCCCAGTATTATCGCGACTACGCGGAGTTCATAGAACACTTTCAGGACTACAACTCATCTCCGGAAGCATACCGATTCTACATGGAGGAAGTTCGGCAGATAGCTCAGCAAAAAGGGATACTGCCACGGGAAGTAGATATGGCGCTTTGGGCGTTTGACGAACATACATCTTAGCTGGTCACGCCACCGCGATACTTTTGCCAGTTCGTGGCTTTAGATACACAGACAGTTGGAACAGAGTCCAACCAAGAGATATACCCTCTTTTATTCTCACATTGAGCGGGGTATCTCCATAGGAGATAGTCGAAAATCGCATTTCATACTGTTTTCTGCTGTGTCTTCATGCTGTGTAAACAGCATTTGAACAATACTGTACACTATATTCTACACAATATCTTTGCAATCTGTTAGAGAAGAGTCTCGTATGAAGTCGAATAAAACAGATACGCCACAAAATCCTGAAAACCTCCAAGCATCAGATTACGACGACGCTAGCCTCAAGATTCTAAAATGTCTTAATCGGCGTCCAAAGTCTCAAGCAAATTCCGTGGTCATCCGTCGCGAGACCGGATTGCCGAAACATCAAGTTGAACAGAGAATCAGAGCAAATGGTATTCTCGTGCGCGCAAAGCTCGTTGAGTTAGTCGGGTATGATTCTGAGACGAACCACGCTCATCCCCCTAAACTGATGGCTCTTACACAGTATGGACGGGACGCTATCCATCACGGTTTCTTTGATGACGATATAGACGAGACCGGTCAGGTCATTCTTGATGAAGAGCAGTTCATCGAATTCAAGCAATCTCTCAGTGGACTCGAAGCACGGCTTGACACTCTTTCTGAACTGATTGAACAACTCAGAGAGACATCACAGCAGCGAGACCGTGCCATACAGAACGACATTAACTTCGTCTACTACGAGGTCGCCATGCTTCGTGAAATTGTCAGTGGACTCGGCGCTTCGAAGAAAGAAATGTGGAGAAAGACGGAGAACTGTCGTGAGAGAGTAAACAACGGAACAAACCTGAAGAGAGAATTTTACTCGGACTTGGCTGGACAAAACCACTCGTAATTTTGTTGATTAGAGCCGCGGCTACCTGCCAAATCCACGTCGACGGTGTGTGTTTTGACCGACCATTCGATTTACCCAGATGATGAGCGCAAACGTTGGAATACCGACAACGAACAAGAGTGTAGCGACCGCGATAGAGTTGAGAATGGCGGCTACAAGCAAATCGAATACGAAGTAAGCGATGACACCCGGAACTCCTGCGATAATATAGGACCCTACAACCGAAGCGACAGTCAATCCGATACTGAATAATCCTAATACACCGACAAACATCATCGCGTAGCTTGCTGGGTCGACAAACGCATGTTCAGTAGCAGGTGCGTCGTTCAACGCTCCCGCCATCTCAATGAATATCGTCTGGAAGACCGGTATCAGAATAACAGCAATAATTTTGCCTTCAAACGCATCCTCTGCAATCGTTGCGCTCGAAGCAGCGGGGCCACGTGTCATCCTTTTCTCCCTGAGAGGGCTTCCCTCGTTTCGGTTGTTGTGGTAATCTCTTCTCGAATCTTGTCCTCGCCCTTCCACTTGATGTACCGATACCAGACTCCATTTGCGTCGGGCGTCGTCTGATTCAGTTGGCGACGGTCCTCACTGAGTCGGTCGAACTTCGCCATAACTTCCTCGTCGTTCAAATCTTCCGAGACCACTGTGATTGCGAGGAAATCGCGGTACTCGTCGAAGAGTGCGTGATAGCGACGAGCTGACCGGCGGAACTCTTCTGCCCTGTCTTCCAGATTCGTACCTCGCCGATATCCAGTAATACCGGCGATGAGCAGCGCAGGAATCGCGATATATCGATTCGGCATCACACCCCAGAAATTCGTTGCGAGTATCAACGAAGCAGCAGCAAACATAACGGCATCTAATATGCGCGAAAGCGCACGGTAGAAGTTGGCCGCTGCAAAGTGCTGTTTGTACGTGTAACAGATTGAGTCGGCCTTGTTCTCCGCCCTATGGCGGATTTTATCTCGAATTCCGTCCATTAGTCGATGTCCTCCCCGAGAGCATCGCCATACTTCTCGTTCGCCTCTTCATTGTCACCGTTCTGTCGATGGGCTCTTGCGTCTCGCATCTGTCTCCGAGCAGCTTTGGCCTTCCTGATAGCCTCTTTTCGATTCGAGCGGTCCATGTTCGAGTCCAATCGGTCACCGTTTACGGGGTCCCGAGTCCCCCGCGAAATCCGGCGAGGGAGTTCTTCAACAAACCCTTCGACTAATTCCTCAGTCGACGCGTCCTTGTTGGGATGGTTGTGTACATGGTCATAGGCCATCACTTCCATGTGGTACGAACTAACCGGAACATTCCGATTCTCACGGAGCTTCTTCGCCACTCTGGCTACTTTCTGGAGTTTGCCGCCACGGGCGTTGTCGACTGCTTCGAAGCGTTGCTTGTAGCCTCGCGGGTTCGTGCGCACCCAAGACCTACCTTCGCTGTACGTGTCCGGGATTTTGTAGCCACCAGTTCCGTCCTTGAAGGCCGGAGCAACATCCACGGTGAAGTCGCTGAATTGGACACTCACGACGTTTCGGTCGATTTTGACCTTCGAATTGGGATATCGTTTCTCCAGTGCTCGTTTTACTGCCCGGAGGCAGTTGCTCGACCCATTTTCTCCACGTTCCCACTTGCCGTGTTTTTCACGGCTTAGAACGAACATCACGTCCGTATCGGAGTCCTCCGAAAGTGGGCCCACCATCGTCCCTCGGGTAAACGACCCGAACTGATGGCTCTCGACGACCTCCATCTCCTCTTCTAGAATCTGCTCTAGTCGCTCTCGACGCTCGTTAATCGTCTTGCCTTGGCGGTTCGTGGGTCCAGTTTCATCCGCATAGTCATCCAATGAGGTTTGACCTGTATTCTGTTGCTCAGATTCATCTTCATCCTGATTTCCGGGATATCCGGGTGGGGCGATATCAGTTCCCATCAGGCCCACCCCCGTGAGTTCGTGAACGTATAGAGTGGTGCCTGTCCTACCGCAAGAGCGGATTCAACCTGTTGACTCCAAGCATCGTACTGACGTACGGCTTTCTCGACAGACACGTTCCGAGGGTTGAATTTTCGCAGCCACCGTTGACCAGCCGCACCAGTCACGCATGGTGGAAAGTCCGATACCAAGTTCTCCGATTGGAAGCCGATTAGCATCATGTTCTCTGGTTCAAATTCACGTGCAATGCGATGGATGCACTCAAGCAGGGCCTTGTATCGAAATCCGTAGCTGAAGTATTGGACGCAGTAGTAGGCCACTCTCGTCAGACCAAGCTCTGCGAACGCTTCGTAGCAAAGACGACGCTCGTACTCGGTTTCGCCCTTGACCAAGGGGACCACTTCAATACCAGCACTCTGGAACTCTGGAACAAACTCCATCAAGTCAGCCACATAGGTCTGGACGGTCTCGATTCGTTGAGAACGCGCGTCACGATTGTAGACCGGGCGGTCGCAGGGAACTATGGCATCTGCTCCGACTCTCTTAGCGAACGCTAGCTCACGGGCAGGAAACCACTCCTCCAATGTCTCGTCTGGTATTGTCGAGGTGAGTATGAGCTCGGCATCGATATCCACGAGATTGACGCCATTTTCATCGAGCCGACGTGCATGGGGATAGTCAAGCATCACGGCCCCAATCGATTTCGCTCTCGACGAGAGGTCGAGATGTTCCCGCTTCGCTTCTATCCGAGGGATTACGCCCGTCAGATAGCCACGATTCATCGAACAACACCGCTCTTCTCGTGTCCCTGCATATATCGCGTTACACCGTCACAAAGGAGCGGGCGGGGTATATAACGTGAGTAAAACAACACAAATCGTTGTTATACAAAAACACTGAGCGGTGTTTTGATATACAACCATAATAGTGGTTGTTAGTATGCCGGATAGTTACGACCTTGATAACTCTCTCCAGACAATAATGGAGTGGGGTCAGTACGAGGCGGCAGCATACCGAGTCCTCGTCCGGTTCGGACCTCTGGAGGCTTCAGACGTTGCTGTCCGAGCCGAGATTCCACAGGGCCGTGTTTATGACACTCTGAACAAGCTACATAGCGAAGACGCAGTGGTCAAGCAGGGCGTTCAACCGACCAACTGGGATGCACAGAATCCTCGGAAGCTCATCGAGCCTAACAAACGAAAGTTCGAAGGAATGGCCGTGGAGGCGATTGAGGCGTTGGAGCCCGCGTACGACCTTAATCTGGAGTCCCAATCACATCCTGCATGGGTGACGACTGGTATTGCAGATACCTCAACGAAAGCACGTGAACTCTTCGAGGAGGCTGAAGACAGAATCTGGATTCTTGAACGCACATTCTGGCTCTCTGGGCAGGATAGGGAACTACTCCAAGCGAAGGCAGAAGATGACGTAGATGTCCGAATCATCGGATGGGGAGGTCGACCCGAACTCCAAGGTGTGGCTAAAGAGGTTCCTGCCGCGGATTTTAGAGAGACTGACGAGGTCGAAACGTCATTCTACGTGAGTGACGAAGGCACGGTCTTGATTAATCTCAATCAAGGGGATATGGGAATGCTCTTCTACGATACTGGCACGGCAAAGATTTTCACAAAGCACTTCGAAGAGGTATATAAGAACGCTAGTGAGGTGACTCCCAATGCATAGAAAAATGCTCCCAATGGCACTTCTTGATGCCTGTGAAGGAGACGAAATTGAGGGACGAACACGCCTCCAGAAACTGGTTTTCCTTATGGAACAGGAGCTAGAAGAGGACCCAGAAGCGTCTCTTGACAGCTCCGATTATAATTTCATTCCATACGACTATGGACCATTTTCGAAGAAGCTATATGATGATTTAGATTCACTTGAAGACTCCCAATTAATCGAGGTAGAAGAAGAAGATATGGAAGATGGTAAAGTGAAATATAACTATCGGCTTACCGACCAAGGCCGAAAGTGGGTCAAAGACCAGCAAGCTGATTCAAGTGCTGAGTCCGCACGGTCTCTAGCGAAGACCCTTGCTGAGAAATATGATGAGATGGTGTTATCAGACCTAATCGACGAAGTCTACGCTGAGTACCCAGAATATGCGAAGAACAGCGTTTGGTAACCAAGGACTTCTCTAATAGGTGCTCAGATTGACCGGCAATCGCTAATCCTCATCACTTCTAAAGCGACGGTCAAGCCACTCAAGCAGAGACCATCGCCATTTTGACACCGTGTTATCCATCACATCCGCATCCTCAAGTGACGGCTCGGTCATACTCTTTCAGACACACTGTGAGGACTTAGTTTTCAGGTCAGTATGATTCCTCTCTATGGCCTAGGCCAACAGGGATGTACCGCTCACTAAATTCCTCGTAGCTCACTCTAGGTACCACATCCTTCTCCATGAGTTCCTCAAATCGCCGGAGGTCCCCCTCAGAGTTGGACGCTTCCAATGCCTCAGCTATTTCTTTAGCTATCTCACCCCCTATACCGTTTATGAAGGAGTACAAGTCTTTGTGCGCCGTTATTTTAACGAACGCTGTAAGGACTGTTCCACAGTTATATTAGATTTCACGTAGCAACACAACTACTCAAAAACATTAGTTCTGAGTTAGCTACCCAAAAGCAGGCACGGTTATATACGGATACACCTTACTCAAAGTATGTCTGTAACTGCCGTCTATCTCCGTGTATCTACAAGTACACAGTCTACCGACCGACAACAAACTGAAATCGAAGACTTCCTTGGTGGTGACGTATTCGCAGAGGCCGAGGTCTACGTCGACATCGCAAGTGGAGCTGATGATTCACGCCCGGATTTCCAACGTCTGACAGAGGATATCGAGTCAGATGAGATTGACCACGTGGTAACCTACGAGATGTCCCGTATCTCGCGGCGACTTAACACGACCGCTGATTTTATCGACCTCTGCGTGGAGAATGAGGTTGCGCTTACGACTACGAGCGACGGGTTCCCCAATCTGAGTGGTGATGGGAACGTGGGCGATGCCCTTATTGGCAAGTTGTTTGGTTGGCTAATGGAGTTTGAACTCCAGATGATTCGTGGGCGGGTTCAGTCTGGTGTTAATCGAGCGATTGAGTCTGGGAAATGGGTTGGTCGTCCCCCGTATGGATTCACGACTGACAGTGACGGATATCTCGTCATTGACATGGAGAACTTTCTCGCGATGCAGATAGCTATAGAAACAGTTCTACTTAAACCAACGCAATCTGTGAATAGCATTGCTCGCACATACGGAGTCCCCCAGTCAAGTCTCGACCGCATTCACAAGGACGAGGAACGTCGCGAGCTCTACCTATCAGGTGACACCGACGACGAACGCCTTTCCACAGCCCTTGGTGAAGAGACCACCCCTCAAAGTGAACTGAGCGACCTCAAAGAGCGTCTCGCAGACCTCGAAGCCAAAGTCAGTGTTGAGGAGTGACCTCTGGAGACCCTGATATACTCTTCAGTATCCTGTGACGGGAATATTGTCGAGATTCTCTCCAAAATCCACTTGAGTTCACAATTCGTGTTGAGGAAACGTATTTACTCGGATGTAGAGTCGGTCGTTGGTATGCGACTCGCGTCACAGTAACCAGCGGCTCTCTGGCGTGAGAAGCAGCAAGACATGAAGAAGAACGCAACAGACCAACATAGAGGTATCGCCGTCTCGAATGAGGACACAGTAACCTATCCAGCACCAATCCTCCACGGGTTGAAACTACAGGGTCAACTCAACGATGACAACCGGCTGTACGAACACAGCAAACGAGTTTTGAGTACAAACAACACGCACCAAGGCAAAGACGCAGACAAAGATTGCCCTCACCGTATGGCTCGAAAATCATTCAGTTGGACTAATGGACAGGTCGTTGAGGTTGGTCTGTTTTCATCATCGTCACAGTATGGAACTGTGAACGAGGGCGAGTACATTCCAGTACCCAAGCTACATATCAACTGTTACGCTGATGCTGAAGAGGATATAAAGGCAGATGTTCCTGCTAAATTGAGTATTGTCCTTGAGAAGCGTGTCTCGGGGCTTCAATATGAGGATGAGAATGAGTTTACGTGGCCCGGAGGCTGGGACGGTGAGACCCACGTTGAAGGAACATTTATTCAGATTCAGTCATCCTACGGCAAAGATGTCTGGACACTTTGGTGCCGTGCGTTCGAACTTCTTAGTTCTTTCATCGACTCTGAGTGGCTCTCAAATGTGTTCTCACAAACTGTTTTTGAGACGCTACGAGTAGGTACAATTGAAACCCACCATCGTCACGACCGAGAGACCCTGATGGCGGTCAACGAAATGATTGGTCAGGCGGGAAGCCTACTCGTTCACGATGGCGAAGATTGTTCTGAAGTAGTATTATACGAACGCGGCCACAGCTTGCTCCATCGGGTCCAAAGCAGTGATTTTCAATTACTGGGTTTCCGGAGTGAGATTGACTTCACTTATCGAGGCCAAACGTTCACTACTGACCTGAATGACTGCGCAGTAAAGACCTACGAACATAAGGCGGCGAAAGTTGTCAGTCCAGAGAACCCATTAGCACATCCAAAGACGGAGTCAATTTTGTTAGGATGGTTTCCCGCACCTGCTTTGGAGTCACTCGTACAAATTTCAACGACCATCCTACACGCTTTCCTGAAGTGGAGTGGTATCGAGTGTCAGGATTTTATCGGGGATGATTACTACTCTCCAGAAGAGCGCCCGCCAGTCACAACACGGGTGCCGACTGAGTATATGAGAGGATTACGGACCTATTACGAGTCCGAGAAACTCCGACATACCCTCATCGGCGAATTGTACCACAAACGGACGAAATCAAAGTTCGATATCATTGCCTCACTGCTCTTTTCGAGCAGTCACTCCAAGCACGGCTCAAGTGGTGTAACCTATCAGGCTCTCGCTCAAAAAACAGGTCTCGCACAAGAGACTCTTCGCAAGCACGTGCGGGAGTTAGAGAATCTGGGTGTTGTGAAGAGGATGCGTAGTGGCCGCACCTTCATCGCTATCTCTCGGGCGTCACGCGATATGCTTCGGAAGCTCGTTGTCCCGTCAGCCCGGAATATCGGTGATGTTCTCTCAAAGGTGAAAGAGCGGGCTTCAATTCGACGCACAGACCGCGACGATGCCGGGAAAAATGAAGCTCAAAACTCAGTTAGAGAAGAGATTGAGCCTAACCAGCTACATGAGGCTCAGGAGAACTGGCAGTGTCTCACGCAGACGGAGTACGAGCCCGAGGAAATCATGAAGCAGATTAGGACTGGGCGGTTATCGCCTGACGACATCTTCATTCGGAAATAGCCGTCGTCACTCCGTGGTCGCCCCCGTTGAGCGTTAGCTCTCTCATTCTCGCTGTTCAATACCAATTACCACGGGATAATAGACGATATCCTGTTATTTCCAATCGAGATTTCACTCATACGAGGTCTGGATGACCTGTGACTCGACATTAATCTGGACCGAACGGATATAACTAAGTATGAATCTCTTGTCCCTGTGATTAGAATACTCGCCGACGTGGGTCGGTTTTACCCCAATAAGAGCCCATGGGTGGGCCGCTTCTGGTGGGGTAGGGCTTAGGCTATTGCGCCTAACGTGTAGAGACCGATATCAGATTTTACTGCGGAAGATTAGGATTCACCCTACTAGTTCTACTCTTGAATGTTCCCCTCTGATTCAGCTTAGAGGGAATACAACAGAATACTACAAACTGGAATTTGATATTCCAAGCAAAGTTCTAAATAGTGTATCCGCTTCCTCAGTTACATGACCGAACACGAGGCGCTCATAGAGGTTCAGCGGGCACTTGAGGAGAAGTACGGGGCGTCGCGTGTTATCCGTGAGCCAGCATTGGGGGAGAGTGGAATATCCCTCCGACCTGACCTTCTCGTATTCAAGGACGAGGAGAGGACAATTCCGTTCCTCGCTATTGAGTATAGCAGTCTCAGTACCCCGCACAGAAGAACCGAGGATATCGAGCAAGTTCGGAGATACGTCGAGAAAACCGGGGCACCGTTCGGTGCGATTGTCTCCGAGGACCTCCTCTATATCTTCCGGATAGACCAGAACGACGAACTAATCGAAGTTCCCGTTTCCGAGTATCCAGACATCGGCGACGAACCAAGCGCGGGTCCACAGCCCATCGGGTCGCACGAGATATTCGAGTTCCTCGTTGCGCGGATACGTGACCAGCTTCGAGTTAGAGGGCATCAGCAGGTATCGAAAGAGTTTGCTCAGCAGCTGTACAGAAAGTATGAGGCCGATAGAGAATCGTTTACCGTCGACATCAAGGGCTCGTTTGAAAAGGACATCGTGAGTCTCGACGAGTCTATCCAACAACGCCACGAGTCTTACGCGCCGGACGAGGCACCAATCGACTCACACGTACTCAGAACCGTCTTTTCGGTCTTCTCGAACTACGACCTCGCGTCCACATCACTCGACATCCGACGGAAAATCGTCGACGAGACGTTCATGGGAGACTTCTTCGACCGTGAGGGTGAGAAGTTCACTACCCCCCCTGAGGTTGCCAAGCGTCTGGTTGAACTGCTCGATATCGCTGACGGTGACTCTGTCCTTGACCCCGCATCGGGCTGGGGTTACACGTTAAGAGCGGCCAACGAGTATACAGATGAGGTCGTCGGTGTAGAGCTGAATCGCGGTGTAAACAACACTGCTCTCTTCTTCAACGACCTGCTGGGGAAGTCCGGCACCTACGTTACAGCCGATTTCTTGGAGATGGCCCTTCGGGAGGATAGCCAAGCTCTGAATAAGTCTACCACTCTAAGCACATTCGCGGGCGACGGGGAGGACAGCACCCGACCGCATCTCGCGGCGGAATTCGACCGTATCGTACTTGACCCACCCTTTGGGGGACGCCCCGAACTCGGGGGAGGTCCCTCTGAGGAAGTTCTTGAGTATATTGATGAAGGGAAGAGAGTGCAGTTACACGAGGCATTCCTTTCCTTGGCCTTAGACCGATTGGCCGATGGTGGTCGGTTAGTTGCAATAGTTCCAACTATCAGTCTAGTGGCTGTCCGTAGCGCGTGGCTTCGAAAGAAGGTCGTCCAAGATTACAATCTTCGTGGGATTATTGAGCTCAGTGATGCCAAGCTCTTCCCGTACCTCGACTCCAGATTCAGCCTCTCTGTTATAGTGGTTGACAACCATGGGGAACCGACAAACGAGTTCACGGGCGTCGTCTGTGATGAGGGTAGTGAGGATGAGCTGAGTCAAGCAGTAGCGCAGGTCAAGAACAACGAAGGGCAGAGGATACCAGTGAAGGGTGGTTCAGAATCCCTCCTGCCGAGCGAACTTCTGGGAATGGAAGAGGCTCAGCGGGCACTCCACGACCGATTCGACAACGTCGCCCCCTTGGAAGAAGTCGCAACTCAAATCGAAGGAGGTGCGCGTCGTTCCGGCGAGGAGGTGGAACCGTATGAAGACCCGAGCTCCGACATCTCTTATCTCAAATTGAGTGCGGACCTGTACGAATGGACGACTCGCATCAACGATGACACTCCCGTCGCAGATTCAACAGATGTTCTAATTGGGTTAAAGGGGACACCGGGGAAGGTATACCACCCCGGCGAGAAGGTCGTTGCCTCATCAAACTGGGCAATCATACGATTCGATTCAGAGGCTGAGGCGGCGGTCTACGCTGCTTACCTCGCATCACAGATGGGGCAACAGCAGATAGAGTCCATGGGCCGCGGGGCTACTATCCAGTACATCCCTCTGCGAAGAGTCGGTGATGTTATCGTTCCGTTGTACTCCGATAGCGAACTCAAGGACCTTGTAGAGGAGGTTCAGAAAAGGCGGGACGAGTACCACGACGAACAGAGAGACTACACTGCCGTCGATTTTGAGGGGGTGTTCTAAACGATGAGTGGGGGTGAGCACTCCGGGACAACCGACCTGCTGGAGGGGACCGTACTGGAGGAGCAGCTGGACCAGTGCGACGCAATTATGGCGGACATCATGGAGGAGAGGCTTGACCCGACCGACGAGGAGAACATCTACACGAGGGTTGACTTCCAGTACGGGCGAACGAAGGACAAGACGCTTGAAGTTCTATCAGACCGGTTTGAGGCGGAAGGGCTCAACACGGCACTGAAGACGCTGATTTCCGGCATCATTGAATGTCAGGGGTTCCATTCCAAGCTCGAACGCAACGGGCAGAGAGACGACAGTCTGGAAACGGTGACGCGCTGGTTCAAGCTCTATGCTGCAGTCGTGCTTGAGAAGCAGCCCGACATTCCGTTCGAGTTCGTTCTTACCCAATTCAAGAAGTACCGTGATGTCGTCATCGTCCATCCAGACGGTATCCCGACGGCTACCGATAAGCCCGAAGCCTCGTTGCTCGGGTTCCTCACTCTGTCGTGGACCGCAATGGAGGAGATTCTCCGCCTCTGGCAGGAGATACTGGGGAAGTCACAGATTGAGCTAATGAGCCGCGAGAGCGCTCTGGATGGCAATAGCCCGAAGTATGGATTTATTCACAACCTGTTCGATACCAAGGGGTTCGTAACCACTTATCCCGAGGCGCAGGCAGGCGACGACACCTACTTTGACCTCGACTCTGCCAAATACTTCCCTGATGAGGGAGATATCGTTGAGTTGGAGGACAAAGAGAGTACGGGCTACCACAATGCCCGAACAGCTACCTCGCTCAGGAAGTACAATCCTTGAACGTCCACATCATCCCTCATGGCCGCGCCACATCGCACGTGAAGCGCGGGCTCCGCGCCTACCCGGGCGCGGACAAGGTCTATCTCCTCACCAGCGACGCGTTCGAGTCCGAGGGGATAGAGCTGGAAGCGGACCTCCAAGAGTTTGGCTACGATGTCGAAAGCCGTCTGATAGACGCATTCGACCTCCGGGATGTCGTGGACCCCATCGTGAGTATCGCCAAAGAGCACCCGGGAGACGACCTCTTCATCAATATCACGGGCGGAACAAACCTCGTCGCAGGAGGCGCGACATCGTCGGCGTTCTTCATCGGCGCGACGCCCTACTACGTCCTTGAACCACAGGACGGAACTGAAGATATCGACGAGCTCGTCATGGAACTTCCCGCACCCACGCAGCCACTCACGTTCGAGGTGGAAGGACTTCAGCGAGACCTCCTTGTCACGCTCGGTGACTGGGCTGACGAGGGGAGAACGGGCGTGATAATGCGTGAGATTGGGGAAGCGCTCGGAGAGTCGGCCCAGAAGGTCAGTTA
This sequence comes from Halorubrum ezzemoulense DSM 17463, assembly GCF_002114285.1. Classification (GTDB taxonomy): domain Archaea; phylum Halobacteriota; class Halobacteria; order Halobacteriales; family Haloferacaceae; genus Halorubrum; species Halorubrum ezzemoulense. The sequence continues at coordinate 1,931 of NZ_NEDJ01000023.1, read as the reverse complement.
CCACGTGGACCAACTTGAGGACCGTGGACTCGTTGAACGACGACCGTCTGGGCGAACCAAACACGTGTACCTCACTGACGTGGGGAAGCTGTATCTCCAATGGACAGGAGAGGAGTGATTTCCAATGGCACCAGAAAGAGATAAACGGCCGATGGAACATGAGGGTAGTATGGCTTCTAAAGACGAGAGCCTCCTCCAGTATACCGAGGGCGGGGAGACTCTCGAACTCGACACGCTGGAATCTCACCTCTGGGAGGCGGCCGATATTCTGCGTGGGAGTATCGACGCGGCAGACTACAAGAACTACATATTCGGGTTGCTCTTCCTGAAGCGCATCAACGACCGGTTCGAGGAGGAGACGAGCGAAATCGCCGAGGAGCTTACCGGCGACGACGAGGAACCCGATGAAGACCTTCTCGAACAGATTCGAGGCGACCGCGACCTACACGAAGAGTTCTGGGTACCCGAGCGCGCTCGCTGGGGCCACATCGCCGCACAGAGCAGTGACATCGGTGCGACGCTGAACAAGGCCCTCGAAGCGGTCGAAGACGAGAACGACGCCATCGCCGACCGCGTCCTCACCTCCGTCGACTTCAACGACAAGGACCGACTCGCAGATTCGACGCTAGAAGAACTCGTCACGCACTTTTCGAAGCACCGCTACCGGAACGCAGACCTCGAAGACCCCGACATCTTCGGGCGGGCGTACGAGTACCTCATCCGGCAGTTCGCCGACGACGCCGGAAAGAAGGGCGGAGAGTTCTACACGCCACGCGAAGTCGTCCAGCTTCTCGTCGAGTGCGTGGACCCCGGGCCCGGTGACCGCGTGTACGACCCTGCCTGTGGGTCCGGTGGGATGCTCGTCTACTCCGCGCAGCACGTCGAGGACGAAGGTGGCGACCGAGACGATATCTCCCTCTACGGGCAGGAGAAGAATCTGAACACGTGGGCCATCGGTCAGATGAACGTTCTCCTACACGAGCTACAGGACGCGAATATCGCAAAGGGGGACACCATCACAGAGCCGAAATTTATCACCGAACATGGTGAGTTGGAAGTCTTCGACCGAGTAGTCGCAAACCCCCCGTGGAATCAGAAAAAATGGAATGCAGAATGGGTGGGAGATAATGAACCCTATAACCGCTTCACATACGGGCTGCCTCCGAAAAATCGGGGTGACTGGACGTGGGTCCAACTTATGCTTGCCTCTCTTTCAGAGACGGGCAAAGCCGGCATCGTTATGGATAACGGCTTGCTCTTCCGGTCTCGTTCCGAGAAGAAAATCAGGAGGCCGATTATTGAAGATGACTTGATTGAATCGGTTATAGCACTCCCTGAGAATCTCTTTTACAATACTTCGTCGCCGGGATGTATTGTCATTCTCAACAAGGACAAGCCCGAGGAAAGAGAGGGTAAAATTCAATTCATATACGCAGAGGATGAAGAACTCAGAGAGTCCGGAGTACGCGTCTTTGAAGAGTTGTCGAGCCAGAACCGGCTAACTTCCGAAGGTGTCGGTTACATCGCTGAGACCTACCTCACAGGACGGGAGGAGGACCATCACAGCCGTCTCGTTGATATCCAAGAAATCGAGGAAAACGACTGGAATCTGAGTGTACCACGCTACGTGGACACGACAGCACCTGAGGAGTCCATCGACGTGAGCCAGAAATTGGATGAGCTTGATAAGCTGAAAACGGAGCGACAGCGGACGGATGAGCAATTGAATGAGTACATGGAGGAGTTAGATTACCGATGAGTGAAGCAGTCGGGCAATCAGAAATTCCGGAGGGCTACGAAGAGGTTCAGTACATCACAAAGCCGGTTAGTTGAGACGTCTGCTTGCTGAAGGTGTGTCTAATACCAAGCAAGCAGACGGTGAAATCCACGAGGACCAGCTTCTTAACTTCCTCGTCAACTCTCTTGACGAG
>NZ_NEDJ01000022.1 GCF_002114285.1 Halorubrum ezzemoulense DSM 17463 | reverse complement strand
CAGAGCGCTACGCCCTAGAGGTCGTCGGCAGCGTCAGTGGTGGATAAGAGACAGCGCCTCCCCAGCCTCGCGGTTCGCGCTCTCCGAGCGCTCACCGCGTCCCTCGCGCGTGCTGTCTCGCGGCCGCCGGTGGCGCGGCCGCTCGCAGGCACGCGCCGGCGTACACATCCGTCAGTCGCCGTCAGCGGGGTTCCCGTCGCGCGTCTTCACGGCGACGCCGGAGCCGAGCTGCTCGGCCTCCGCGCCGGAGAGTTCGGCGCGGCCGACCCCGAAGATCGCTCCGCTTTTGTCGACGACGAGCACCTCGTCGCCGGGGCGGATCCCGTCGTCGGCCGCGGTGACGAACTTCGCGAACGCGTTGCGCCCCTCGCGCACGAACGGCTCGCTCTCCTCGCCGACGACCATCCGGTGTCGCGGTTCGGGGAACGCGTCGGCGATCCGCTTCCCGCCGGCGAGCCCGAGCGTAAACCGGCCGTCGGTGCCGTACGAGACGAGTCGGTCGCCCTCGCTGCTGCCGGGGGTGTCGTCGACGTCGCCGTCGATCACCTGCCGCGGGCGGCCGCCGCTCGACCGGCGCACCGTGAGCGGGGCGTCCGGCGGGAACAGGGCCTCGCCCGCGTCGGCCCCGAACTGGTAGTCGGCCGCGGTCCGGAGGTCCGCGAGCGTGTCGGCGTCGGTCATGGCCGCCGTTCTCAGCGCGCGCTGAAAGCGGTTGCGACAGCGCCCGAAGCCGCCGGGCCGACCCCTCAGCCGAGCGCGGGGTACGACGCGGCGACCCCGTCGCCGTCGACGCGCCAGCGCTCGGCTATCTCCCGGTACGCCGCCGGGTCCGCGGCCGAATCCGGCGGGACCGCCTCCGGCGGCGCCTCGCGGAGCGCCGCCCGAAGCGCCTCGCGGTCGATCGGTTCCGGTCCGGCGTCGTTCCCCGCGAGCAGGTCGGCGAGCCGATCGCCCGCCGACGCGACCGCCCGCGCGTCCTCGACTCGCCGGCCGAGGTCGAGCGCCGCCGTCAGCCGACCCGCCGCCGCCTCGGCGTCGCCGCGCTCGGCCGCCGCCGCGCCCAGCGACGCGAGCGCCTTCGCCTCGGCCTGCGCGAACCCCCCCTCCCGGGCCGACTCGACCGCGGATTCAAGCGCCGTCGCCGCGGCGTCGGCGTCGCCGCGAGCCAGCGCCGCCCGCCCGCGGATCCGGTCCGTCTCGGCCAGCCGCTTGCGGCCCGCGTGGTCGTCGAGCAGCGCCGCGGCCCGTTCGACCCGCCGCTCGGCCGCGCCCGGATCGCCGCGGTCGACCGCCACCTCCGCGAGGATCGCGGTCACCATCGCGCGCCGGGCGTCGGCGTCGAGCGCGTCGAAGCGGTCCAAGGCAGTCCTCAGGAACCGCTCCGCCCGGTCGAAGTCGCCGGCGAGGTGCGCCGCGCTGCCGAGGTGGCTCAACGCGAGCGCCTCGCACATGTCGGAGCCGATCCGCTCGGCGATCGCCCGGGCCTCCGCCGCGCGAGCGACCGCCTCGCCGACGGTGCCGCGCTGCTCCGCGATCGCGGAGAGATTCAACTGCGAAATCGCCTCTCGATGTTCGTCTCCCACCGTCCGGTAGCCGTCCAGCGCGCGGCGCGCGGTCCGCTCGGCGGCGTCGAGGTCCCCCCGCCGCCGCAGCGCGACCGCGAGGTTCGCCCGGACGTTCGCCTCGCCGTGGGTGTCGTCGTGGGCGCGGAACAGGTCGCCGGCGACCCGGTAGTGCTCGAGGACCGCGTCGGACCCGTCGAGGGCGTCGAGGGCGTTGCCGGCGTCCGTCATCGCCTTCGCCTTCGCGATCGGGTCGCCGGTCCGCGCGGCGATGGCGCACGCCCGCGACGCCGCCTCGTACGCGGCCTCGTAGTCGCCGTCGAAGTGCGCCGCCTGCGCCCGCCCGCGGACCGCCGACGCGAGCCCGGTCCGATCGCCCGCGGCGGCGAACAGCTCCTCGGCCCGCCGGAACCGCTCCCGCGCCGCGTCGTACTCGCCCCGCCGACGGGCGACGTCGCCGTACCCCCGCTGGCGCTCGGCCGCCCCCGCCTCGCCGGTCGGCCGCCACGCGTCCAGCGCCGCCGCGGCGCCGTCGAGGTCGCCGGCGTCGATGTACATCCGCGCGACCCACTCCGGCGGCCGGTCGCGCAGGTCGTCGGGGCACGCGTCCGGGAGGTCGATCCACGCGTAGCGGACGCGACCGTACAGCGCGGCGAGCCGCGGGTACCGCCGTCCGACGCCGTACACCGACCGGACGGTCGCCGCCGCCCACGCGCTCGGGTCGCGCTCGATCCGGTCTATTGCCGGCGCCTCCCCGCCGACGGCCCGCCGGACGCGGGACCGACGCGCCGGGTCGTCCGCGAGCGCGAGCAGCCGCGAGACGACCCGGCCCACGCGTCTGGCGACGACCGGCTCCGGCTCGCGGTCGACGAGCCGCTCCAAGAACAGCACCGACCACTCGTCGTGGACCGCGCGGTACTCCCCGTCGCCCGCCCGGACGAGGACCGTCCCCGCGAGGCGGTCGAGCGCCCGTCGGACCCCGTCGACGGTCGGCGACGGCTCGCCGTCGGTTCCGCCCCCGGTCGCCCCCTCGCGATCGTCGACGAGCGCGTACGCCAGCGTCCGGAGGTCGCTCGCGCCGGCGACGTTGAGGAGGTTCACCAGCACCGCGACGTCCGCGGTCGGCGGCGGGCGGTTCCTGACCTCGCGCACCGCCTCCGCGACCGCCCGCTCCAACCCCGACGCGGGCGCGGCGCCGCCCGCTTCATTCTCCGGCGACGCCTCGCCGGCGTTCCCGTCCGCCTCTTCCGACCGAACGGTCCCGCCTCGGACCGCGCGGACGAGGCGGTGGCCGAGCGCGAGCAGCTCCCCCACGCGCTCGTCGTCGTCGCCGCGCACGTCGTCAAGCAGCGAGCTCGGGTCGGCCGCCGGCGCGGTTCCGGTGCGGTCGGCGACGTGGCGGACGAACCGCTCCACCTCGCGCTCGTCGAGTCGGGGCATCCGAACGGTCTCGATCGCCCGCCGGTAGCGGAGGTCAGCGGGCGACAGCGGGAGCCCGTCGAGGTCGTCGTACGGCTCCTCGCGCGCGTCGAACAGGAACGACACGTCGCCGCAGTCGGCCAGTTGGCGGGCGACGGTGATCGCCTCCGCGGCCCCCGGGTCGACGGCGTCCTCGACGACGACGAGGTGGTGCCCGTCCCCCCCGGTGACGCGTTCGCGCAGGCGGTCCGTCGCGGTGAACGGGTCGCCCCCGTCGCTTGTCCGGTACGTCACCGGGCCGCGTCCCGACCGGTACCACTCGACCGCGACGCTCCGGCAGACGGTGCTCTTGCCGCTTCCCGGCGGCCCGACCAGGGCGTGGTCGGTCCCCCCGGCGAGCCCCTCGACGAGTGCCCCCGCGAGCTCGCGCCGCTCGCCGTCGCACGCGACGCTCCTCTCGAGGACGTGTCCCGCGTCGACCTCGGGGAACGACGCCGTGGCCCGCAGCGGGCCGCACGGGTTCGGATCGCCGGCGAGGCGGTCCTCGTCGACCGCGCGGAACCCCTGCGCCGAGAGCGATCCGGCCCCCTCGTCGTTCGGATACCCGCGTCCCAAGAGGCCGCCGTCGGACGAGCGGCGCGAGTCACGCGAGCCGTCGCCGCCGAGCCGGCCGCCTCCGGGCCGGTCGTCCTCGGACCGGCCGCCTCCGGTCCGCTTCCCCGCCGCGCGCCCGGTCGCCGCGAGCGCTTCGGTCGTGTCGCGGCCCCGCTCGATCAGCCCGCGCACCTCGGTCTCCGCCCACGCGACCGCCTCTGGCTCGGTCGACGCCGTCACGCCGTGGGGCGCGCCGTCGTCGAAGACGAGGAGCAGCGCGGTGTCGTCGACCGCGACGACCCCCGCGTCGACGGCGTCGACGGCGGCGATCCGACAGTCGTCCCGGTTCGCGACGGTACCGAGGTCGTCCGCGAACCGTTCGGTCGCGTGGCGGTACGCCCGATCCGCCAGCGCCAGATCGACGGAGCCGCCGCCGACGGCCGCGCGCCGGAGCCGCTCCGCCACCCGCGGGTAGGGGAACGCGGGCAGCGCGGCGGCGACCGAGTCGGCGTCGGCGAGCGCGTCGTCGAGGGCCTCCAGCGGTCGGTACGGGTCCGGCGCTGCGGCCCGGTGCGTCTCGGCCTTCCGGAGGACCGCGGGGTCGACGCCGACGTCCGCGCCGAGGGGGTCGAGCACGTCGCCCGCGGCCGCGAGGTCGGCCGCGGCCGTCAGGAACTCGCGGTACTGTTCCGCGAGGAGGCGGCCCGAGAGCGTCGTCAGGTAGCCGTCGGTCTCGCCGGCGACGAGCCCGGCCGCCTCCAGCTCGTCTATCGCGCGGTTCACCGTCGACCGGGAGTGGCCGAGCGCGTCGACGAGCTCGTGCTTTCGCAGCGGCTCCGCGGCGAGCCGTTCGAGGAAGTCGAGGCGACGCTCGACGACGCCCGCGAGCTCCGACGGCTCGGTCATACGTCCCCCCGCACCGTCCCCACCGACATAACTGTTTCTTCGATGACGACTTGGCCCGTGCGGTGACACAGTGTTTCACGGGGTGAGAATAAGCCGGACACCGGCGCAGTGGTACCCATGAGTGGGGATCGGACGAGCGGGAGCGACGGCCCGGGCGTGGAGACGCCCAACGGGACGGAACCGACCGACCCCGCCGAGGCGTCGAAGGACGGGAGCGACGGCCCGGCGACGCATGGACGCGACGGTCCGAGCGCGACCGGCCCGGAGGAAGCGAGGGCGGCGGCCGGCGGACCCGACGCGGCGGCCTCGGACTCGTCGCGGCGCGCAGAGCGAACCGTCGCCGCGGCGCGGACGGCGGCGAACGAACTGGCCGCGTGGGACCCCGACGACGCCGCCGCCCTCGTGCGGTCCGTCGGCGAGCGCTTGGCGGACGGAGAGACGATCAGCCGGCTCGCGCGGTCGGCGGCCAACGAGACGGGGCGGGGGCACCCGGGGACGAAGGCGGAGAAGGTCGCGACCGAGATCGACGCCGCCCGGCGGTCGGTCCGAGACGCGCCGACCGCCGGCGTGGTCGACCGCGACGGCGCGGCGGGGACGGTGACGGTCGCCGGGCCGCTCGGCGTCGTCGGCGCGGCGGTCCCCGCCACGCACCCGGTCGTGGTCCCCGCGGTCCTCTCGCTGTACGGGCTCGCCGCGCGGAACGCGGTCGTCCTCGCGCCGTCGCCGTCGGCGGTCGAGACGTGCGACGCGGTCGTCGAGACCGTCAGTCGCGCGCTCGCCGACGCCGGCGCGCCGACGGACGCGGTCTCGATGCTCCCGGCGCCGCCCTCGAAGCCCGAGACGGACGCGCTGTTCGAGCGCGCCGACTTCGTCGTCGCTGCCGGCTCCGAGACCACCGTCGCCGCGGGACAGCGCTGCGGGACGCCGAACGTCGCCGCGAGCGCCGACGGCGTCGTCGCCGTCGCCGACGGGTCGGCCCCGGCCCCGGCCGTGGCGGCGCGGGTCGCGGTCGGCGCGACGTACGACTTCGGGGCTCACCCCGCGGGCGACGCCGCGGTCGTCACCGTGTCGCCGGCGGTCGACCCGCTGTGCGCCGCCCTCGAAGACGAGGGGGGGTACGTCCTCGACGCGGCCGAGCGCGACCGCCTCCGCGCGCTCCTCGGCGACTCGGAGGGCGACGGGAGCGAGGCACGCGCCGCAGGTTCGGACCCGCGCGGGAAGTCGCCGCGGCGGCTGGCGGCCGCGCTCGGCCTCCCGAACGCGGCGCGTCAGACCTCCTTCCTGATCGTGACGCCCGACAGCGCCGACGACCCGCTCGCGACGCTGCCCGGGATCCCCGCGATTGCGGTCCACGGCCGCGACGGGTTTGACGCCGCGCTCGGGCTCGCCGCCGACCTCGGGTCCCCTCACGCGGCGGCGGTCCACACCACTCAGCAGCGCCGCGCCCGCCGGGCCGCGGCGCGGCTCGCTCCCGGGCGCCTCGTCGTCAACCAGCCGGGGATCGCGGCGACGGGGGCGCGCTCGAACGGGTTCGAGGCGGCGCCCGTGCTGGGCGGCGGGGCCGCCGAGGGGAGCCAGCTGTGCGGCGGGCTCACGCCCGCCCGCCTCGCGCGGACGACGACCGTCGCGGCGACGAGCGTCGTCGACGGCGCGTCACACCGGAACGGCGCGGGCGACACGCTCCGCGGGCCCTGAAGCGGTCTCCGCACGGAGGATCTGAAGCGGTCTCCCCGCAGCCCGTGAAACGTTTCCCCGCGTGCTCCGCGGCCCCGTCAGAGCTCGATCTTGTCCACGATCGAGCCGTTGCCGTCCTGCCCGTCGCTGTGGGTGTTGATCGCAATCGTCTGGACCCGGTCTTCCAGCAGCGATCCCTCCATCTTCGCCTTCAGCAGCGAGTCGACCTGGTAGACGCCGGCGGCGTTGTTCATCCGGATCACGACCTGAACGGGCGTTTCGTCGCCCTGGCGCAGCGAGACGCGCTCGATCGCCTGCGAGGAGACGGTGTTGATCCCGCGGCCGCCCTCCTCGTAGGGGACACGCGAGCGCCCGCGTTCCATGTCGAGGCCGTCGGCGATCCGGACGACGCCCGCCTCCAGCGTGAGCGGCTGTTCCTCGGTGTGGTGACAGAGGATCGCGTGGAGCACCTCCGCCTTCACGCGGACCCGATCGGCGACGCCGTAGAAGGAGGGGAGGAGGTCGTCCAGCAGGTCCGCCGCCAGCGGGATCGAGTAGTAGGGGTGGTCGTGGCGGTGGACGACGTGGCCGATGTCATGGAGGGTCGCCGCGAGCGCGACGATCACCGGCTCGTCGGCCTCGTCGAGCCCCTGCTGGCGCGCGCCGTTGAACTCGACGCCGCCTGACTTGAGCAGGTCGTACAGCCGGAGGGCGCGGTCGCGCACGATCTCGACGTGTTTGGCGCCGTGGTCGTTGTACCCCTTCCGGGCGACCGGGTTGACGTTCTGCGCCTCCAGGTAGGTGAGGACCTCTTCGTCGGATTCGAGCCGGTCGAGGACCTCGTTGAGCCGCCCGTCCGGGAACGCGTGCTCGGCGTCCGGGTCGTACTCGTGACGCGTAGCGTCGGTGTCGGCGTCTATCTCCTCGCGCGCTGCGGGCGCGTCCTCCGCGGTCGGGTCGTGGGCGTCGTCGCCGTCGGTGGGCTCTGGGCCGTCGTCGGTGGGCTCTGGGCCGTCGTCGGTGGGGTCGCTCATGCCTCTCTCAGAGTGTCCCGGCCGGGATAAATGTGCGAGACGCGCGGCCCCGCGGTGACGCTCGGCCCCGTAACGACGACCGGATCGGCCGTGTCCCCCGCCTCGCACGCTCCCGGACGCGGCGGCCGCCGAGGCGGGAACCGCGGAGAGCGGGCGGCCAACCGGCCGCGGCGGCAGTTTCGGCGCGAGGCACAACGTATAAGCGCGCGACCGGTCCATGTACCGGTGTGACCCGATCCGCGTCCGCGTGCGGTCCGCAGTCGGCGTCAGCGACGCGGCTCTTCTCGAAAAAACGCGCGTGATCCGTCCGCCGGCGGGAGTGGCGACCCCGTCCCGGACGACCCCCGACCCGCGCGCACCGGCCCGCTTACCGATCCGGACCCACCGCAGCACCCCATGACAGACACGACCACCACGACACCCTACGCGACGCAGACGGACAGCCAGGCGACCGACGCGCCCTTCGAGGGCGTCTACCCGGCGATGACGACCCCGTTCACCGAGGACGACGCGGTCGACCACGACCAGCTCGCGGCGAACTCCCGGTACCTCGAACGCGCCGGCGTTGACGGCGTCGTCCCGGTCGGCTCGACGGGCGAGTCGGCGACGATGAGCCACGACGAACACGTCGCGGTAATCGAGACGGTCCGCGACGCGCTCGACGACATCCCCGTGATCGCGGGTACCGGCTCGAACAACACCGAGGAGGCGCTGTCGCTGTCGCGGCGCGCGGCCGACGCGGGCGCCGACGGCCTGCTGCTCATCTCGCCGTACTACAACATGCCCGAACCGCAGGGCTTCCTCGACCACTACCGGACCATCGCGGACGCGGTCGACCTCCCGCAGATCGTCTACAACGTCCCGAGCCGCACGGGCCGGTCGATCCCGGCCGATGTCACCGTCGAGCTGGCAGCACACCCGAACATCCGCGGCTACAAGGCGGCCTCCGGCGACCTCAACCTGATCAGCGAGGTGATCGAGCGGACCCGCGACGAGGCGTTCGCGGTGCTGTCGGGCGACGACGGGCTCACGCTCCCCGTCCTCTCGGTCGGCGGCACCGGGACGATCAGCGTGGTCGCCAACGTCGAACCCGAACGGACCTGCGCGATGGTCGGCGCCGCGCTCTCCGGCGACTACGACCGCGCGCGGACGCTCCACCACGAGCTGTCGCCGCTCGTCCGCGAGCTGTTCGCCGAGACGAACCCGATCCCGGTGAAGGAGGCGATGTACCTCCGCGGACGCGGCGCCCCCCGCGTCCGCTCGCCCCTCTCGCGGCTCTCCGAGGGACGCCGCGAGGCGCTCCGAGACCTGCTGGCCGCGTACGACGAGCGCGCGCCGGGGACGATCGACCCGACGGCCGTCGCTCCCGTCGGGACCGGGGGCGCCGAATGAGCGCCGACCCCCTGTCGATCGCCGTGACGGGCGCCGGCGGTCGCATGGGCCGCGAGGTGATCGAGGCCGCTGCCGCCCGGGAGGGCGTCACGGTCGCGGTCGCCGTCAACCGGACCGAGACCGACCCGGTCGCGGGCGTCGCGGTCGGGGACGCAGACCGCCTCGACGACCTGCTCGCGAGCGAGGCCACGGACGCCCTCGTCGACTTCACCGGCCCCGACTCGGCGGTCGCGTACGCCGCGGCCTGCGCCGACGCCGGCGTCCCCCTCGTCACCGGGACGACCGGGTTCGGGGACGCGCAGATCGACGACATCCGCGCCGCGAGCGAAGCTGTGCCCGTCCTCAAGGCGTCGAACTTCGCGCGGGGCGTCGCGGCGCTCCGCCGGGCGGTCCGCGAGGCGGCCGCGGCGCTGCCGGGCTACGACGTCGAGCTGACCGAGACGCACCACAACGCGAAGCGCGACGCCCCCTCCGGCACCGCGAAGTCGATCCTCGACGACGTGGAGGGCGTTCGCGAGGACCTCGACGAGCGCGTCCACGGCCGCGAGGGCGACGCGCCGCGCGAGTCCGGAGAGATCGGCGTCCACGCCCGCCGCGCTGGGGACGTGACCGGCGAACACGAGGTCCTGCTGGCCGGGAACCGCGAGACGCTCGAACTCACGCACCGCGCCGGCGACCGCGGGGTGTTCGCCGAGGGCGCGCTCGACGCCGCCGAGTGGCTCGCCGAGCGCGACCCGGGCTGGTACGGGTTCGGCGACGTGCTGGACGCCGGGGCCGCCGATGAATAACGACGAGACATACTTACTTCGACGAGTAAATACCGCTACTCATCCATACACCATCCAATGAGCCTCGAAGCCGACGTTTCCGATCTGTGGGACCGCTATCAGGACGGGCTGACCGCTGCGGACGCGACCGACGAGGACGCGGCCGTCGTCGACGAGTTCCTCGCCGCCCTGGAGGCCGGCGAGGTCCGCGCCGCAGAGAAGAGCGGCGACGACGTGACCTCGTGGGAGGCCAACGAGTGGGTCAAGCGGGGGATCCTGCTCAACTTCGGCCTGCGCGAGACGGAGCCCCGCGAGTACGGCGGCGTCACTTACCACGACGTGCTCCCGCTGCGCGACACTGCCGACCTCGCCGAGCGGGGCACGCGGAACACGCCGGACGGGACCGCGATCCGCCGCGGGGCGTACCTCGGCAGCGACTGTATCATGATGAGCCCCTCGTTCGTCAACATGGGGGCGTACGTCGGCGACGGCACGCTCGTCGACTCCTGTGACACCGTCGGCTCCTGCGCGCAGCTCGGCGAGAACGTCAAGCTCGGCGCCAACACTCTGATCGGTGGCGTCCTCGAGCCCGTCGAGGACGCGCCGGTAATCATCGAGGACGGTGTCTCCCTCGGCGCGGGCTGTCGGGTCACCTCGGGGTTCCGCGTCGGCGAGAACACGGTCGTCGGCGAGAACACCCTGCTGACCCCCCGAATCCCCGTCTACGACCTCGTCGAGGAGGAGGTCATCTACGGGCACCTCCCGGCCGAGCGACGGGCGTTCACCCGGATGGTGGAGTCGTCCGTCGGCGACCATGACCTGTTCGAGGGCGGGGCGTACAAGCCCGCGGTCGTGGCGACGCACGTTGAGGAGGAGACGCTGGAGGCAACGCAGCGGGAGGACGCGCTCCGCGAATGAGCGACGCCGAGGCGGCCGCGGGAGCGACCGACGAGGCGGACGGCGACAACCCCCCGGTCCGCCGCGTGAGCGACTGGGACGCCGGGCGCCTCCGCGGACTAGCCGACGCCCACGGGACGCCCCTGTACGTCCAGGACCTCGACCGGGTCCGCGAGAACTGCGAGCGCCTGCTCGCGGCGTTCCCCGACGCGGACGTGCGGTACGCCGTCAAGGCGCACACGGGCCAGGCCGTCTTGGAGACCGTTCGCGACGCCGGCCTCGACGCCGAGTGCGCCTCGGCGGGCGAGGTCGACCGCGCGCTCGCGGCGGGCTTCGACGGCTCCCGGCTCCACTACACCGCGGTCAACCCCCCCGCTCGCGACCTCGACTACGTCGCCGGCGTCGCGGAGGCCGACCCGGACCTCACCGTCACGGTCGGCGCGGTCGACACCCTCGACCGACTCGCGGAGCGCGGGTACGACGGCCGGGTCTGCGTCCGCGTGAACCCCGGCGTCGGCGCGGGCCACCACGAGAAGGTCACCACCGGCGGGGCCGCGAAGTTCGGGGTCCCGTACGACCGCGCCGCAGAGGTGACGCGGGACGCGGCCGAGCGCTTCGACGCGGTCGGGGTCCACGCCCACGCGGGCTCCGGGATCGACCCGGACCAGCTCGACAGCCACCGCGAACTGGTCGCGCGCATGGCCGACCTGGCGCGCGAGCTGACCGACCCGGATGCCGAGGGGGCCGCTCCCCTCGACCTCGAGTACGTCGACGTCGGCGGCGGGTTCGGCGTCCCCTACGAGGAGGACGCCCCGGCGCTCGACCTGCGGGCCGTCGCCGACGCCACCCGGGAGGCGGTCGCGCCGCTCCCCGAGGGCGTCGACCTCGCGATAGAACCCGGGCGGTACGTCGTCGCCGACGCCGGCGTCCTCCTGGCGCGCGTGAACACGGTGAAGCCGACGCCGGACGAGACGGTCGTCGGCGTCGACGCGGGGATGACGGACCTGCTCCGTCCGGCGATGTACGACGCGTACCACCCGATCCGCAACTTGGGGAGCGGGCGGGGGCGCGAGGGAGGCGACGCGCCCCCCGTCGGAGAGCGGGAGGCAACCCCTGTCACGGTCGCCGGACCTATCTGTGAGACCGGCGATGCGTTCTGTGAGAACCGAGCGCTCGCCGAGCCGGTCCGCGGAGACCTCCTTGCGGTCGGCGTCGCGGGCGCCTACGGGTACGAGATGGCGAGCCAATACAACTCACGACCGCGGCCCGCGGAGGTCGCGCTCGACGACGGAACCGCGACGATCGCCCGCCGCAGGGAGACGCTCGGCGACCTGACGACGGTCGAACGCGAGATCCCGCGCGACCGAGCCGGCCGATCGGAGGGCGACCGATGAGCGCCCACGCCGTCCCGGTGGAGAAGTACCACGGCACCGGCAACGACTTCATCGTCGTCGACGCGGACGCCGAGGGCGTCGGCGACCGCGCGGCGTTCGCGCGCGCGCACTGCGACCGCGGGACGGGCGTCGAGGGAGACGGGGACCGCCGCGGCGCCGACGGCGTCCTCTTCCTTAGCGTCGCTGAGCGGTTCGACCCGACCCGCGTCGTGATGACGCTGGTCCAGCCGGACGGCTCCACGGCGACGATGTGCGGCAACGGCGCCCGCGTCGTCGCGCGGTGGGCCAACGACCGAACGGGTGACCGCGAGTTCATGATCGACACGCAGGCCGGGACCCGGCGGGCGACCGTGAACGCGGACGCGACCGCGGCCACCATCGAGATGGGCGAGCCGACGTTCGACCCGCGTCGCGTTCCGGCCGCCCGCGGGGGCGCCCTCGCGGACGAGCCCCTCGTCGACGAGCCGGTCGCGGGGCTGCCCGTCACCGCCGTCAACACCGGCGTGCCACACGCGGTCGCGTTCGTCGACGGCGGGCGCGACGACCCCGACGGCATCGACGCGGTCGACCTCGACGCGGTCGCGCCGCCGGTCCGTCACGCCGACGCCTTCCCCAAGGGCGCGAACGTGAACCTCGCGGCCGTCGTCGACGACGGGTCGGGCGACGGCCCCGCGGTGCTCGACCAGCGCACATTCGAGCGCGGCGTCGAGGGGGAGACGCGGTCCTGCGGCACCGGCGCGGTCGCGGTCGTCGCGGCCGCCCGCCGGCTCGGACTGATCGAGGGCGAGACCGCGGTGAGCCGCCCCCCGGGCGGCGAGCTGGAGATCGCGGTTCCGGACCGCGGCCACGCCACCCTGACCGGTCCGGTCGCCCACGAGTTCTCGGGGACGCTCCCCGCCGACCCGCGATGAGCGACCGGAGCGACGCCACCCCGGGCCGCGACGACGAGTTCGACCCGGTCTCGTTCCTCGAAGACGCGGTCTCGATCGCCTCCCACGAGTCGGTCGAAGCGATGCGCGAGCTCGTCGTCGAGACGCTCGCGACTCGCGCGACCGACCCCGTCGTCGACGCCGACGGCTGCGTCCTCGCGGAGAAGCGATCCCCGGCGCCCGATTCGGGCCCGCACCTCGTGTTGAACACGCACCTCGACACGGTGACGCCGCACGTCCCGTTCGAGCGGGGCGAGGCGAGCGCGGATGAGCGCGGCGGCCCCGAGGCGGACGCCGCGGCCGGCGAAGCGGTGATCCGCGGGCGCGGCGCCTGCGACGCGAAGGGACCGCTTGCGGCGCTGTTGGCGGGCTTCCTCGCCGCCGACCCCGAGCGCGGCCGGATCACGCTGGCGCTCACGCCCGACGAGGAGGCGCTGTCGCTCGGCGCGGCGGCGCTGACGGGCCGACTCCCGGGGACCGACGACCGACTCGACGGCGACCTGTTCCTCGTCGGCGAGCCGACCGGGCTCGACGCCTGTACCGCGGCCAAGGGCCGGTTTCAGGCGACCGTCGAGCTGTCCGGAACGGCTGCCCACGCCGCGGAGTTCGCGGGCGCGAACGCGGTCGCCGCCGCGGAGGACGCGCTCGCGGCGATCCGGGCGTTCGACGCGGACGCAGCCGACCATCCGCAGCTCGGGTCGCCGAAGCTCACCCCGACCGTCATCGAGGGGGGTGCGGCGACGAACCAGGTGCCGGCGGACTGCGAGATCACGGTCGATCGGCGCAGCGTCCCGCCGGAGTCCGCCGAGGAGTTCCGGGAGTCGCTCGCGGCCGCGGTGCGGGCGTCGCTCGGCGACGGCGCTGGGGAGGACTCCGGCGACGTCGACACCGCGGTCGCGCTCACCGACCGCGAGTCGCCGTTCTTGGAGGCGTTCGCGACGGAACCAGACCACGAACTCGTCCGAACCGTCGCGGCCGCGGCGCGGGACGCGGGCGACGCCGTCGGTCTCCCGAGCGGGCGCGGCGGGGGCGTGCGCCCGTTCGGCGCGGCGACGGAGGCGTCGTACTTCGCGCCGGCGCCGACGGTCGTGTTCGGTCCGGGGGATCTTGCCGACGAAAGCGGGGCCGTCGCGCACGCCGAGCGGGAGTACGTCCGAGTGCGCGAGGTGGAGGCGGCGGCGGCGACGGTCGAGCGCGCGCTGTCGACGCTGCTCGGGTAGCCCTTCGGGTGGCTCCTACAACAGGAACTTCTCCTCGTCCTCCGCGAGGTCGACGAAGTCGTCGGCGGCCTCGATCAGCTCGTCGGCGGCGGAGTTGCCGAACCCCATCGCCTCCACCCGGACCCCCTCGTGACGGAGGTGCGAGCAGAGCCGGGCGAAGTCGCCGTCGCCGGTACAGAGGACGACGGTGTCGACGTGGCTCGCGAGCGAGACGGCGTCGAGGCTCATCCCGAGGTCCCAGTCGGCCTTCTTCGAGCCGTCCGCGAACGTCTTGATCTCCTTGATCTTCGTCTCGAAGCCGATGTCGCGGAGCGCCTCGAAGAAGCTCTCCTCCTCGGGGGAGTCGGCGCGGATCACGTACGCGATAGCGCGGACCAGCGACCGGTCCGCGACGGCCCCGTCGAGGAGGCCGGAGTAGTCGATGTTCCGCGAGTAGAAGCTCTGTGCCGAGTGATACAGGTTCTGTGAGTCCGCCAGCACCGCGACGCGCTGGTCCGGGTGAATGTCGGTCATGGGTCTCCATTCACCCCCCGCCGTTAGGGGTTTTGGGATCGGCGCGACCGCCACCCGCGGTCGGTCCCGTCGCGCACGACTCCCCGTGCGGTCCCGGCGGACGGGACCGTTACGACCACCATAGTTTATACCGAGCCCTGAAGACCGTGGCCCATGGACGAGAAGCGGTTCGTCGTCGCCCTCTTCGGCCTCGCGGTCGCGATCGTCGCCGGCTACGTGGCTTATCGGTTCGTCGCCCCGCTCACCGTCGCCGTCTTCCTCTACTACTCGACGCGGCGCTTCTACCACCGGCTCGAACGCTTCCGGCTCCCGTCTCGGGTGCGCGCGGTCGTGTCGCTGTCGCTCATCGGCGTCCCGCTCATCGGCCTAGTGAGCTACACGCTGGTGTTGCTAATCCTGGAGGCGCGGCGGTTCATCGAACAGTACCCCGTGGCGGACACCATCGGCGCGGAGAACTCGGTGATCGGGGACCTCGCGGAGCTGTCGAACCCGACGGCCGACGAACTGCTCACCGCGTACCGCTCCGGGCAGTTCGACCCGCTCATCGACCTCGTCTCCGAGCAGGCGTCGCTCCTAGCGAGCACGGTCTCCGGGCTCGCCCTGAACCTGCTCATCACCGTGGTCGTCACCTACTACCTGCTCATCGACGGCGACAAGTTCCACGACTGGCTGCTCAGCTTCGACGACGACGCGATCGTCCGCGAGTACCTCGAGACCGCCGACGCAGAACTGGAGGCGGTGCTGTACGGGAACCTCCTCAACGTGATCGCCATCGGGGTCATCGCGGTCGTCACCTACCTCGGGTACAACGCGGTCGCCCCCGCCGCGGTCGAGATCCCGTACCCGACGCTCGCGGGCGCGCTCACCGGCGTCGCCAGTCTGATCCCCGTGATCGGCATGAAGATCGTCTACATCCCGCTCGCGGCGGCGATGTCTGTCCCCGTCGCGCTCGACGGCGAGGTCTCGCTGCTCGTCTACGTTGCCGGGTTCCTCGCCGTCGCGGTCGTGGTCGTCGACACCGTCCCGGACATCGTCCTCCGACCGTACTTCAGCGGCGAGACGACGCACGTCGGGCTGCTCATGCTCGCGTACATCTTCGGCCCGGTCGTGTTCGGCTTCCACGGCCTGTTCCTCGCGCCGATCATCCTCGTGTTGGCGCTGACGTTCGCGGACACCGCGCTGTTGCGCCTGCTCGGCGTGGAGCCGGACCCGGGGTCCGAGGTCCCCGCCGGCCAGCGTCGGCTTGACGAATTCTGAGTCGTCGCGGGGCCCCGAATTCTGAGTCCTCGCGGGGCCCGGTGTGTCGAGCGCGCGGTCGTCGGACCACTCGGCCGTCTAACCCGTCGGCCGCGGCGAGCCGAAGTCATTTATCCCCGGTCGACGACCGGGGTACGTATGCGACTACACGTCATCGGCCTCGGCGGGGCCGGGGGGCGGATCGCCGACCGACTCGCCGCCGACCGCGGCGGCGATCCGTTCCTCGCGGGCGTTCACGCCTTCGACACGGACATCGACGCGCTCGGGGCGCTGGACGCCCTCGGCGAGGAGCGTCGGTACCGGTTCGGCGACGCCGCGGGCGGGGACGGGCTCGGCGGCGACCTCCACGCGGGCCGCCGGCTCGGCGACGCCCACGCGAGCGAACTCGGCAGGGCGCTGGACGACCAGCGGCCCTCCCTCGCGGAGGCGTTCCTGCTCGTCGTCGGCCTCGGCGGCGCGGCCGGCGCGGGCGCGGCCCCTGCGCTCGCCGAGGAGCTCTCCCGGCTCTACGACGCCCCCGTCTACGCCTTCGGGTTCCTCCCGACGCCGGGCGAGACGGAGGAACCGGACGACGGCGGTCCCGCGAGCGCGTCGGACGGCCCCGCGGGCGCGCCTACCGACGGGGCCGATGCTGCGGGACCGGGCGGCGACCCGGCGCCGCCGACGCTCCATCGGCCGCTGGCCGAGCGGAACGCCGCGCGGACGCTCGACGCGCTCTCGGACCGCTGCGCGGCGGTCTTCCCCTTCGACAACGCGGCGTGGATCCGATCTAGAGAGACGCTCGGGGACGCCCGCGGGCGACTGAACGAGGTCGCCGCCGAACGGATCGCGGCGCTGTTCGGCGCCGGCGAGACGCCGGACGGAACGGAGACGCCACAGCAGGTGCTCGACGCGAGCGACATCGCGCGCGCCGTGGGGAGCAACGGCGAGATCGCGGCGATCGGCCACGCGACGCAGGCGGTGGACCCGCCCGACTCGGGGTCCCGATTTGGGCTCGGGCTGTTCGGCTCCGATGAGCCCGCCGAGGTGGACACGAGCGCCGCGGTGTCGGCGATCGAGACGGTCATCCGGAAGGCGACCCGCGGGAAGAACACGATCGAGGTCGCCGGCGGGCGCGCCGACCGGACCCTCCTCGTGGTCGGCGGCCCGCCCGCGTGGCTCAACCGAGAGGCGATCGCCGACGGGCGGCGCTGGCTCGCCGACGAGACCGGCTCGGACGCGATACTGAGCGGCGACGCGCCGGTCGCCGACGGCGACGCCGTCTCGGCGGTCGTGATCCGCTCGGGGCTCGACGAGCCGGAGCGGATTCGAGCGATACGCGAGACGATCGAGTGACTGCGCCGCCGCTGATCGGCGGGGAAGCGTAGATAGACAACCGCGGACCGGACGCCGACCCGAACCGGTTAACCGAGTGGCGCGCCCAGTGAACCCGTGACGACGCAGGCAGACCTCGGAATCGACCTCGACGTGCGCGACGCCGCAGCCGTCGCGGAGCGCCGCGACGAGATAGTCGCCGCCGTGCGCGACCACGCGGGGCGGATCGCCTACCAGCTCGCGCGGCTCCAGGGCGGTGACTACGGGCGCGAAACGCTCTCGACGCCCGGCGGCGAGTGGACGGTGAAACACGAGGCTGGCGAGCTGGAGTTCCTCCTGTTCTCGCCGAAGTCGGGCTCGGACACGTACGTGATCTCGACGAAGCAGCCGCCGGAGCCGGCGGCGCTTTCGACCGCGCTCGACGACTACGCGGCGTTCGTTGCCGCGTGGAACGAGCACGTCGACTCGCTCTCGGGCGTCCTCGACGGCGTGAGCGCGGAGTTCCCAGAGCCGGCGACCACCGAGGGCGTGGTGGCCGAGCGCGACCGCGTCCTCGACGAGATCCGCGACACCTGCGCGGTGATCGCCGGGGAGATACACCGGTACGAGGGAGACGATTACGGGACGTTCACCGCGCGCGTCAAGGGCGACCGCTGGGAGCTGAAACACGACGAGGGGGCCGTCTCGTACCTCCGGATCGGGGGGTCCGGTGGGCTCTACCTCCTCTCGCAGTACGGCGCCCCCTCCGCGGCCGACGTCCGGGAGTACGCCGACCGGTTCCGCGGCTTCGTCGAGACGTACAACGAGTTCGTCGACGAACTCGAGAGCGACCTCGAACGGATCTCCGTCTGACTCGCCCTCCCAGCCCCTCGCTCGGCCTGTCGGTTCGTCCCGTCCGCCCCTCGTTCGGCTCGTCGGTCCGTCCCCTTCGGCCCCCGCTCAGCCTGTCGGTTCGTCCCGTCCGTCCTTCCGACGCACCGAGGCAGCTCTCTCGGCTTTGATCCGTATCTGTGTGTATTCGACGGGTCGATTGGCAATACTTATTCATCTCTGTTGGGTACCGACCCGCACATGTCGATCACTCTTCCGGGGCCGACGCTCGGCGTCGTCGGCGGCGGTCAGCTCGGCCGAATGCTGGCCGAGGCCGCCGCGCCGCTCGGCGTCGACCTCGTCGTGTTGGACCCGACGCCCGACTGTCCGGCGGCGCCCGTCGCGGCCGACCAGATCGTCGCGGACTTCGACGACGCGGACGCGATCGGCGAACTGGCGGCCCGCGTCGACGCCCTGACCTTCGAGATCGAGCTCACGGACCCGGCGGTCCTCGCGGCCGCGAGCGAGGACCACGACGTGCCGGTCCACCCCGACCCGGCCACGCTGGAGACGATTCAGGATAAGCTGGTCCAGAAGGAGGCGCTCGCCGACGCGGGGATCCCGGTCCCCGAGTTCGTCGCGGTCGCCACCGCCGAGGGGCTCGAACGCGTCGTCGAGGAGTTCGGCGGCGTCATGCTGAAGGCCCGCGAGGGCGGCTACGACGGCCGCGGGAACGTCCCGGTCGAGACGCCCGACGAGGCGGCCGCCGCGCTCGACCAGATTGGCGGCGCGGCGATGGCCGAGGAGTTTCTCGACTTCGAGCGTGAGATCGCCGTGATGGGCCTGAAAGGCGCCGACGGCGAGACGCGGACGTACCCGGTCACGGAGACGGTCCACCGCGAGGAGATCCTCCGCGAGAGCGTCAGTCCCGCCCGCGCCGACGACGCGGTCGTCGCCGAGGCGGAGTCGGTCGCCCGCGACGTACTGGCGGTCCTCGACGGCCGGGGCGTCTACGGGATCGAACTGTTCGAGACCCGCGAGGGGGAGGTGTTGGTCAACGAGATCGCGCCGCGCCCGCACAACTCCGGGCACTGGACGATCGAGGGCGCGCGCACCTCGCAGTTCGAGAACCACGTCCGCGCCGTGCTGGGGTGGCCGCTCGGCCCGACCGACCTCGTCGCGCCCGCGGTCACGGCGAACGTCCTCGGTGACGCAGAGGCGACCGGACCGGCGACGCTCCGGAACGTCGAGTCCGTCCTCTCCGCGCCCGACGCCGACCTCCACTGGTACGGCAAAGACGACGTGTACCCGCTCCGGAAGATGGGGCATCTGACCGTGCCCGGCGGAAGCGACGACGGGGCCGACCGCGACGCGCTGCTCTCACACGCGCGAGAACTCCGGGACGGACTGACGTTCCGCGACGCGTAGCTCGCCCCGATGTCTGACAACGCTCCCGGCGGCGTCGCGCCAGGCGCCCCTCGCGAGTCGCAGTCGATCCGGCTCCCGGAAGAGCGGATCGAGGCCCTTCGGGAGTGGGCGGAGGCGGGAACCGGCTTGACCGCCGCCGCCCGCGTCCGCGACCCCGACGGTCGGATTGCGCTCGTGAAGACCTCGTGGTCGGACGGGTGGGTCCTTCCGGGCGGCGCGGTCGAACCCGACGAGTCGCCCCCGACCGCGGGGGCGCGGGAGGGCCGCGAGGGGACGGGACTCGGCGCGGCGATCGACGACCCGGTCGGCGTCTTCGAGCAGTCGTACGTCGGCGCCGAGAGCGGTGCGGTCGCGTTCGAGGCTGAGTACGTCGTCTACGCGGCCCGCGCCGCGGGGCGTATTCCCGACGCCGCCGGTCTCGGTGTCTCTCCCGACGAGATCCGCGCCGCACGGTGGTTCGAGGCGGTCCCAACCGCCCTCCACGACGGCGCCCTGCTCCGCCCGTACCTCTGAACGCCGTCCGGGAGACGGAGCACACCGGCGTCGCCGCATCCGGGAGTTCCTTGTAGCCCTCCGCCGAACGTCCGATCATGACCATGGTAGACGACCTGATCGAGCGGCTCGAATCGGAGGCTGCGGCGGACGCCGACCCGTCGACCACCCCCGACGTGGGGATCATCATGGGCTCCGACTCGGACCTCCCCGTCATGGAGGGCGCCTACGAGGCGCTCGACGACCTCGGCTTCGCGGAGCAGACCGACTTCGGCGACGCGCCGGACGCGCGGTTCACCTACGAGAGCTACGTCGTCTCCGCGCACCGGACGCCAGAGCTGATGTACGCGTACGGGGAGACGGCGACGGCCCGCGGGCTGGACGTGATCGTCGCAGGCGCGGGCGGGAAGTCCGCGGACCTGCCGAACATGACCGCCTCGATCGCGTATCCGGTCCCCGTGATCGGCGTGCCGGTTCAAGAGAAGTCGGTCGACTCCGTGATCGGCATGCCGACCGGGGCCCCGATCGTCGCCGTCGACGCCGGGAAGTCGTACAACGCGGCGCTGTCGGCGGCGCAGGTGCTCGCGCGCGAACACGACGAGGTCGAAGAGCGACTGCTCGACCTCCACGACGGGCAGAAAGCGGGCGTCGCGGACGTTTCCGCTGACCTCCACGACCTCGGTATCGACGGGTTCCGCGACCGGTGAGGGGGCGTCCGTCCGCTCCGTGGCCGCCCACTCGCGTCTCCCTCGACCGCGACCGTGCCGTGCCTCACGCCTCCCCAGCCTCGCTGTTCGCGCTCTCCGAGCGCTCACCGCTCCATCGCGCGTGCTGCCTCGCGGGCCTCCGTCCCGCTCGTAGGCACGCGCCACCGCGACCGCGCGTCGGTTTATAAAACCGGATGCCTCGTCTCCCACCGAATCACCGTCCCCCTCCCCACTCGCACGCGGGTTCACGATCGAGGGCCGATCGAGGACTCTCGGTCGCTTCGGCGTCGCTTCGACCGCGAACGGCCGGTACCGGCCCGCACACGCGGGGACGCACAAGACTCAACGCTTATGAGGGGGCGGTCCAAACCCCAGCACGTTACGGAGACCTATATGAGCGATTGGATAGCGATTGGCGCCTTGGCGGTCGTCGGCCTGCTCATCCCGATAGCGATGATGACAGTGTCGGCGCTGCTCCGTCCGAGCGTGCCTGAGACCGGTAAAAGTACCACCTACGAGTCCGGCGAGACCCCGACGGGCGGAACCCGCATCCGGTTCAACATCCAGTACTACATGGTCGCGCTGTTGTTCGTCGTGTTCGACATCGAGACCGTGTTGCTGTTCCCGTGGGCTGTCATCTACCGCCCGGCCGTCCAGGCCGGCGTGCCGATGGCCGACCTGCTGTGGCCGATGTTGGCCTTCGTCGGAATCCTCGCGGTCGGACTCGTCTGGGCGTGGCGGTCGGGGGCGATCAGCTGGGCCCGCAGCCCCCGCGCGACCAGCAGAAAAACGACGGAGGACATCAACTAATGAGCAGCGATCAACCGTTTATCACCGACGAATCGCAGGTCGTAACCGAGACGAGGGACGCCCGGATGACCGGGCAGGGGGACCGGTTCAACTCCCGGCTCCGCGAGGCGTTCGGCTCCTCGCCGTTCATCCTCACCAAGTTCGACAAGTTCCTGAACTGGTGTCGGGGCTCCTCGATGTTCATGCTACAGTTCGGTATCGCCTGCTGTAGCATCGAGATGATGCACACCTACGCGGTGAAACACGACCTCGACCGCTTCGGGTCGGGCGTCCCCCGCGCCTCGCCGCGGCAGGCCGACGTGATGATCGTCCCCGGGACGATCGTCTCGAAGTTCGCTCCGCGGATGAAGCGCGTCTACGACCAGATGCCCGAGCCGAAGTTCGTCGTCGGCATGGGCTCGTGTACCATCTCCGGCGGCCCGTTCCAGGAGGGGTACAACGTGATCAAGGGCGCCGAGGAGGTCATCCCGATCGACATCCACGTCCCCGGCTGCCCGCCCCGCCCCGAGGCGCTCGTGTACGGCGTCGTGAAACTACAGGAGCGCGTCGCCAACGGCGAGGCCGCGCCCGTCACCGTCAAGCCGTACGAGCTGGAGGAGTTCTCGGACCTCGAACGCGACGAGCTCGTCGACAAGCTGGCCGACCAGATCGACGACGACGAACTCGTCATGCGGTACAACTTCGCTGATTCGCCATGAGCCTCGAACGACCAGACAGAGTCGACGACGACGCCGTCGAGCGCACCCCCGACGAGCTGGAGGCGCTGCTCGGCGACCTCGTCGTCGACCGCGACGACCATCTGAACGCGCCCGGGTTCGTCATCCGCCCGGACACCGTTCAGGAAACGCTTCGGACCCTGAAAGAGCAGGCGGGGTACGACCACCTCTCCGTGGTCTCCGCACAGGAGTACGAGAACCGCTACGAGTCCATCTACCACCTGAAGAAGTACGACGATCCGACCCAAGAGGTCAGCATCGTCGTGCCCGCCGACAAGGACGACCCCGTCTCCGAGTCGGCCGAGCCCGTCTTCCGCACGGCCGACTGGCACGAGCGGGAGGCGTACGACCTGATCGGGATCGAGTACGACGACCACCCCGACCTCCGTCGGATCCTGCTCCCCGAGACGTGGCAGGGCCACCCCCTGTCGATGGACTACGACAAGGACCGGCCGCAGATCGCCACGCTGCCGGAGCACGCGAACCCGCTGGAGGACCACCACAAGGACGCCGAGTCCGACACGATGTTCCTCAACATCGGGCCGCACCACCCCGCGACCCACGGCGTCCTCCACCTGAAGACGGTGCTCGACGGCGAGCAGGTCGCCGACGTTGAGCCAGACATCGGCTACCTCCACCGCAGCGAGGAGCAGATGGCGCAGTCCGGGACGTACCGCCACCAGATCATGCCGTACCCCGACCGCTGGGACTACATCTCGGCGGGCCTGCTCAACGAGTGGGCGTACGCCCGCGCGGCCGAGGACCTCGCGGACATCGAGGTGCCCGAGTACGCGCAGGTCATTCGGACGATGGGCGCGGAGATGTGCCGGATCGCCGCGCACATGCTCGCGCTCGCGACGTTCGCGCTCGACATCAACGGCGACTTCACGGCGACGTTCATGTACGCCATCAACGACCGCGAGCGCGTCCAGAACCTCTTGGAGGACCTGACGGGCCAGCGGCTGATGTTCAACTACTTCCGGCTCGGCGGGGTCGTCTGGGACCTGCCGGAACCGCGCGAGGAGTTCTTCTCGAAGACCCGGGACTTCCTCGACCAGCCCCCGGAGTCCGTCGAGGAGTACCACAACCTGATCACCTCGAACGAGGTGTTCCAGATGCGGACCATCGACACGGGCATCCTGCCGCCGGAGGTCGCGAAGAACTACGGCGCGACCGGCCCCGTCGCCCGCGGCTCGGGGGTCGACTACGACCTCCGCCGCGACGACCCGTACGGCTACTACGACGAGCTCGATTGGGACGTCGTCACCGAGGACGGCGGCGACAACTTCAGCCGCCTGCTCGTCCGGATGCGCGAGGTCGAGGAGTCCGCGAAGATCATCGAGCAGTGCGTCGACCTGCTCGAGGACTGGCCCGAAGACGAGCGCAACATCCAGGCGAACGTGCCGCGCACGCTGCGCCCGGACGACGACACGGAGATCTACCGCGCCGTCGAGGGCGCGAAGGGCGAACTCGGCATCTACATCCGCGCGGACGGCACGGACAAGCCGGCGCGGTTCAAGATCCGGTCGCCGTGCTTCTCGAACCTCCAGACGCTGCCGGAGATGGCGAACGGGGAGTACATCCCCGACGTCATCGCGGCCCTCGGTAGCCTCGACGTCGTTCTCGGGGAGGTGGACCGCTGATGGGTACGGCCCCCGCACAGCTGTTCCCCGAGTTCATCGTCGACACGCTCGGGCTCGACAGCGTCATCGGCGAGGTCGCGGCCTCGCTGGTCGCCGCCTTCGTCGTCGGAAACATCATCCTCGCGTTCACGGGCGTCGCGGGCCCGTGGGCGAAACGGAAGATCACGGCGGCGTTCACCGACCGGATCGCGGTCGACCGGATCGGCCCGTTCGGCCTGCTCATCATCCCGGCGGCCGCGATCCAGCTCCTCGCGAAGGAGCTGATCATCCCCGAGGGCGTCGACCGCCCTTCGTGGGACATCGCGCCGATCATCCTGCCGTCGTCGGCGCTGCTCGGCTTCTCCGTGATCCCGATGGGCCAGCTCGGTCCGATCAACCTCCACCTCGCGGACCCCGAGGTCGGGTTCGCGCTGGTGTTCGCGTTCGCGTCGATCGCCTCGGTCTCGCTGGTGATGGCCGGCTACGCGTCGAACAACAAGTACTCGCTCCTTGGCGGTCTCCGCGCCGTCGCGCAGAACCTCGCGTACGAGATCCCGCTCATCGTCACGGCGATGTCGGTCGTGATCTTCTCCGGCACGCTCCAGATGAGCGGCGTCGTCGGCGCGCAGACGGAGACGCTCGTGACGATCGCCGGCGTCTCGATCCCGTCGTGGTACGCCCTCGTGAACCCGTTCGCGTTCGTGCTGTTCCTCACGGCGAACATGGCGGAGATCGGGCGGAATCCGTTCGACATCCCCGAGGCGCCGACCGAGATCGTCGGCGGGTACCAGACGGAGTACTCCTCGGCGTACTTCGTCCTCTTCTACCTCGGCGAGTTCGTCCACATCTTCCTCGGCGGGGCGATCCTCGCCGTGACGTTCCTCGGCGGGGCCTCCGGGCCCGGTCCGGAGAGTATCAGCTTCATCTGGTTCGTGGTGAAGATCTGGGGCTTCTTCCTGTTCACGCAGTGGGCCCGCGCGGCGCTGCCCCGCGTCCGTATCGACCAGCTGATCGAAATCGGCTGGAAGGGAATGCTGGTGCTGTCGTTCGCGAACCTGGTGCTCACGGCCGTAATCGTGGGGGTGATCGCGTAACATGATTGGACTCATGAAATCCATGGCGACGACGATGAAGCACGCGCTGGACGGGAATACGTTCACGGTGGAATACCCGGAGGACGCGCCCGAAGTGAGCCCGCGGTTCCGCGGGGTCCACAAGTTCAGCCAGGAACGGTGTATCTGGTGTCGGCAGTGCGAGAACGTCTGTCCGAACGACACGATCCAGATCGTTCAGGACGACCAGCGCAACGGTGAGCAGTACAACCTCCACATCGGGCAGTGCATCTACTGCCGGCTCTGCGAGGAGGTCTGTCCCGTCGACGCGATCCTGTTGACGCAGAACTTCGAGTTCACCGCCGACACGAAAGACGACTTCGTGTTCAACAAAGAACAGCTCAAGAACGTCCCGTGGTACAAGGGGATCGACCCGCTGGAGTCCCGCAATCCCGATCGCGGCGCGTGGATCGGGGAGGGTGACGGCGAGGTCGACTACCAGTAGCGGGCTCGTCTCGAAATCTTCAAAGGGGTTCTCATAGGAGACAAACACAATGGTTTATCCTACCATCGCGTTCGGGCTGTTCGCCGCGGTTACGCTGGCGTTCGCCCTCGGGGTCGTCCTGGCGCGCGACGTGTTCCACGCCGCGCTGCTGCTGGGCGGAGCCCTCACGAGCGTCGCGGTGCACTACGTGATGCTGCGGGCGGAGTTTATCGCCGCCATGCAGATCCTCGTCTACGTGGGCGGGGTTCTCATCTTGGTCACGTTCGCCGTGATGCTCACGCGATCTGATTCTGAAACGGAGGTGAGTAGCGCGTGAGCAACGACGAGAGCCGCGGGTCGCGGATCGCCCCCGCGGTCGCCGTGGGCGCCCTGTTCGCCGTGCTGGCCGCGACGATCAACGCGGCGACGTTCGGCTTCGAGGAGGTGGGCTTCCCGGCTGACGCTTCGATCGTCCACAACCTCGGGTACGCCCTGTTCAACCTCGGCGCGTACGACATCGCGACCATCCCCGCGGAGGGGTTCCTCGCGGCCTTCCTGATCGCCGCGGTCGCGCTCGACGTCGCGGTCGACGGCGCTGTCTACCTCGCGAAACGCGAGGAGGACGGGTCGGTCATCTCGGCGGTCGGACAGGCGTTCACGGACGGCGGACGCGACGGAGGTGACCGGCAGTGACCGCCGTCGCGTCCTCCATTCCGCCGTCGTGGTACCTGCTGCTGGCGGCGGCCGTCTTCTGCGTCGGTCTGTTCGGCGTGCTGACGCGCCGGAACGCGCTGTACTTCCTCATGAGCGTCGAGCTCATGATGAACGCGGCCAACATCAACTTCGTCGCGTTCGCGCTCTACTACGGCGACCTCACGGGGCAGGTGTTCGCGCTGTTCGTCATCGCGCTCGCCGCCGCCGAGGTCGCCATCGGCATCGGCATCATACTCGTGTTATACCGCAACTTCGGCACGACAGACGTGACTGTTCCCGCGGAGATGAGGTGGTAAGATGGTGAACGCATTCGCATACGTCCCGGCGATCGTGCTCCTCCCGTTCTTCTCGTTCCTGGTCGCGCTCGGCGCGGGCAGGTACCTCCCGAAGGGCGGCGCGTTCGGCGGTATCGCCGCGACCGCGGGCTCGTTCCTGCTGTCGATCTGGGTCGCGGCGACCGTCGCGGGCGGACGGGCGTACAACGAGACGCTGTACTACTGGGCGAGCGAGGGCGGTGCCGGCATCGGCCCGACGGACATCGAGCTCTCCTTCGGCGTCCTGATCGACCCGCTGTCGGCGCTCATGCTCGTCCTCGTGACGCTCGTGGCGCTTCTCGTCCACGTGTTCTCGCTCGGCTACATGAACGACGAGGGCGAGACCGGCCTGCCGCGCTACTACGCCGGCCTCGGTCTGTTCACGGCCTCGATGCTCGGGTTCGTCGTCGCCGACAACCTCCTGATGGCGTTCATGTTCTTCGAGCTGGTCGGGCTCTGCTCGTACCTGCTCATCGGCTTCAACTTCCGGGAGCCGGGCCCGCCGTCGGCGGCGAAGAAGGCGTTCCTCGTCACCCGCTTCGGCGACTACTTCTTCCTCGTCGGCGTCGTCGCGGTGTTCGCCACCTTCGGCACGGCGCAGTTCGCCGGTCCGGAGTCGTTCCCGGCGCTCGCCGACGCGGCGCTCAACGGCTCCGGCTCGGTCGCGTGGACGCCCGGCGGTGTCGAACTCGGGACGTGGCTGACCGTCGTCGGCCTGCTCGTCTTGGGCGGCGTGGTCGGGAAGTCCGCGCAGTTCCCGCTTCACACGTGGCTCCCCGACGCGATGGAGGGCCCGACGCCCGTCTCGGCGCTGATCCACGCCGCGACGATGGTCGCGGCCGGCGTCTACCTCGTCGCGCGGATGTACGGGTTCTACGTGCTGACGCCGACGACGATGGCGGTCATCGCCTTCATCGGCGGCTTCACGGCGCTGTTCGCTGCGACGATGGGGCTCGTGAAAAACGAGCTGAAGCAGGTGCTCGCGTACTCCACCATCTCCCAGTACGGGTACATGATGCTCGCGCTCGGCGCGGGCGGGTACGTGGCCGCGGTCTTCCATCTGACCACCCACGCGTTCTTCAAGGCGCTGCTGTTCCTCGGCGCCGGGTCGGTCATCATCGCGATGCACCACAACGAAGACATGTGGGACATGGGCGGGCTGAAGTCGAAGCTGCCCGTCACCTACTACACCTTCCTCGCCGGGTCGCTGGCGCTCGCGGGCATCTTCCCGTTCGCTGGCTTCTGGTCGAAAGACGAAATCCTCTACGAGGCGCTCGTCCACGGCCTCAACGACCCGCTGCTGCTCGGCGGCTACCTGATGGGGCTGCTCGCGGTGCCGGTCACCGCGTTCTACACCTTCCGGATGGTGTTCCTGACCTTCCACGGCGAGCCCCGCAGCGACACCGCGCGCGACCCCGTCCCGGTCCGCTGGAACGTGAAGGGGCCGCTGACGGTCCTCGGCTCGCTCGCGGTCGTCACCGGGTTCATCAACATGGTGCCGGTCCAGAAGGTCCTCGGCATCGAAGGGATCGACCTGCTTCACCTGTGGCTCGACAACCACTGGGGCGGCATCGAGGGCCTCTCCTCGCACCACTACGCCGACTTGGGTCCCTACAGCAGCGGCTACCTCGTCGGCGGTGAGACCGGGACCGTCCTCGTCGGCGCGGCCGTCTCGCTCGGCTTAGCGCTGCTCGGACTCGGACTCGCCTGGCGGCTCTACAACGTGCCGTCGCCCGCGGAACACACCGCCAAGCTCGGCGGCATCAAAGACGTGCTGTACAACAACTACTACCTCGACGAACTGCAGGTCTGGCTCGCGTATCGCACGGAAGACGTCGCGGGCGGCGCGAACGTCTTCGATCAGGGAATCATCGACGGCGTCGTGAACGGCGTCTCCTCGGTGAGCCTCACCGGCGGCGGTCGGATCCGTCAGCTCCAGTCGGGGATCGTCTCGCAGTACGCCGCCCTGCTCACCTTCGGACTCGTCGCGCTGTTGCTCGTGCTCGGCGCGACCGGGGGGTGGTTCCTGTGATACTCGAAGCGCTCATGGCGGCCGCCTTCGTCGGCGCGCTGACCGTGTTCCTCGCGCCCGACGAGTGGGCCGGCCGCTTGTCGTTCGCGATCAGCCTGATCCCGTTCGTCGGCAGCCTCTACCTGTGGTCCGGCTTCGAGGCCGGCGGCAACGCCCTGCTGGGCGGGGAGATAGCGTACGCGACGCAGATCGAGTGGCTCGAAGTCGGCGGCCGCAGCGTCTCGTGGTTCGTCGGCCTCGACGGGATCAGCCTCCCGCTGTTCGTGCTCACGACGTTCCTCGTCCCGCTGGCGATCGTCAGCGCGTGGACGCCCGTGGACTCGCGGCAGAGCCAGTTC
The DNA here is from genome assembly GCF_002114285.1 of Halorubrum ezzemoulense DSM 17463. Classification (GTDB taxonomy): domain Archaea; phylum Halobacteriota; class Halobacteria; order Halobacteriales; family Haloferacaceae; genus Halorubrum; species Halorubrum ezzemoulense. The sequence continues at coordinate 21,532 of NZ_NEDJ01000022.1, read as the reverse complement.
TACGGGCTCATGCTGTTCATGGAGGCGAACCTGCTGGGCGTGTTCGCCGCGCTCGACTTCTTCCTGTGGTTCGTCTTCTGGGAGGCCGTGCTGGTCCCGATGTACTTCCTCATCGGGATCTGGGGCGGTCCGCGCCGCAAGTACGCCGCGATCAAGTTCTTCGTGTACACGAACGCGGCGTCGCTACTGATGTTCATCGGCTTCATGAGCCTCGTGTTCGCGCTCGGCGACTCGGTGTCGTCGTTCGCCTTACCCGAGATCGCGCAGGCGATCGCCGCGGGTGACTTGGGCACGTGGTTCGGCATCGCGCCGGACCGCCTCGCCCTGTTCGCGTTCCTCGCGATGTTCCTCGGGTTCGCGGTGAAGGTCCCGATCGTGCCGTTCCACACGTGGCTGCCGGACGCGCACGTTCAGGCGCCGACCCCCGCGTCGGTGCTGCTGGCGGGCGTCCTCCTGAAGATGGGGACGTACGCGCTGCTCCGGTTCAACTTCACGATGCTGCCCGACCAGGCGTCGATGCTCGCGGTTCCGATCGCGGCGATCGCCGTCATCAGCGTCATCTACGGCGCGATGCTGGCGCTCGCACAGAAGGACCTCAAGCGCATCGTCGCGTACTCGTCGGTCTCGTCGATGGGGTACGTCATCCTCGGGCTCATCGTGTTCACCGAGTACGGGGTCGGCGGCGCGACGTTCCAGATGGTCGCGCACGGCCTCATCTCGGGACTGATGTTCATGGCGGTCGGCGTCATCTACAACACGACCCACACGCGGATGATCGGCGACATGGGCGGCATGGCCGACCGGATGCCGGTCACCGTCGGGATCCTCGTCGCCGGCGCGTTCGGCTACATGGGGCTCCCGCTGATGGCCGGCTTCGCGGGCGAGTTCTTCATCTTCGTCGGCTCGCTGTCCGCCCCGTCGCTCCCGTACGCGCCGGTGTTCACGGCGCTCGCGATGTTCGGTATCGTCATCGTCGCCGGCTACCTGCTGTCGGCGATGCAGAGTACGCTGTTCGGTCCGTTCGAACTGGAGACCGACTACGACGTGGGGCCCGCGCCGTTCCACGACGTCGCCCCGCTCGCGGTGCTGCTGGTAGCGATCATCGTGCTCGGCGTTGCGCCCGACATCTTCTTCGAGATGATCCGCGACGCTGCCCTACCCGTGGTAGAGGGGGTGACGATCAATGGTTAACGGCCTGCCCGGCGTGACGGCGCTGCTGCCGGCGCTCCTGCTTGCCGTCACCGGTCTCGCGCTGCTCTTGGTCGACACGGTCCGGCCGGACGCGCGGTCGAACACGTCGATGGCGGTCGTCGGCGCGATCGGGTCTCTCGCCGCGCTCGCGGCGAGCGTCTGGCTCACCGCCAGCGGCGGTGTGAGCCCGGACGGCGGCGCGGTGTTGCTGTTCGCGGACGCGGTGAAGGTGGACACGCTGTCGCTGTTCTTCACCGCCATCTTCGCGTCGGTGACCGCGCTGGTGCTCGTCGCGGCCCACGACTACTTCCACGACCACGACAACCCAGCGGCGTTCTACTCGCTCGTGACGTTCGCCGCGACCGGCATGGCGCTTCTGGCGGTCGCGAACTCGCTCGCGGTCGTGTTCGTCGCCTTAGAGATGGTGTCGCTGCCCTCGTACGTGCTCGTCGCGTACCTCAAGCAGAACCGCGGGAGCGTCGAGGCGGGGCTGAAGTACTTCCTCGTCGGCGCGCTCTCGTCGGCTATCTTCCTGTTCGGCATCTCGCTCGTGTACGCCGCGACGGGCTCGCTGATCCTCGCCGACATCGCGTCGGCCTCGATCGACGGGCTGGCCGGCGTGCTCGGCGTCGGCGTCGTGATGATGATCGGCGGCGTCGCCTTCAAGACGGCCTCCGTCCCGTTCCACTTCTGGGCGCCGGAGGCGTACGAGGGCGCGCCCGCGCCGGTGAGCGCGTTCCTCTCGTCGGCCTCGAAGGCCGCCGGGTTCGTCGTCGCGTTCCGCGTGTTCACCGAGGCGTTCCCGCTGGAGATGGCGGCGTCGGCGAACGTCGACTGGATGCTCGCGTTCGCGATCCTCGCGGCCGTCACGATGACGCTCGGTAACTTCGCGGCCGCGGTCCAGGAGGAGGTCAAGCGGATGTTGGCCTACTCCTCGATCGGGCACGCCGGATACGCGCTCATCGGCGTCGCCGCGCTCACGGTCGACGGGCCCGCCAACGGCACCGTCATGGGCGCCGCGATGGCGCACCTGCTCGTCTACGGGTTCATGAACACCGGCGCGTTCCTCTTCGTCGCGATGGCGGAGCGGTGGGGCGTCGGCCGCACCTTCGCGGACTACGCGGGGCTCTGGCGGCGCGCACCGGTCGCCTCCGTCGCGATGGCCGTGTTCATGTTCTCGCTGGCGGGGCTCCCGCCGTTCGCCGGGTTCTTCTCGAAGTACTTCCTGTTTCAGGCGGCCATCGACAACGGCTTCCTGTGGCTCGCCGGGCTCGGCGCGATAAACAGCGTCGTGTCGCTGTACTACTACAGCCGGGTCGTGAAGGCGCTGTTCCTGGACGACCCCGCGTCGCCGAGCGCGCTCGACGCGATCGACGTGCGGCCGACGGCGCTGTACGCCGCGGTCATCTTCGCGGCGGTCGCGACGGTGCTGCTCCTGCCCGGCTTCGGGCCCGTCATCGAGACGGCCGAAGCGGCGGCCTCCGCGCTGTTCTGACCGGCGGCTCCGCAGCGCTGAGCGGTCCGTTCCGCCGGTCGATTTCTGTTTCCGCTGTTCTCCGCGTCACCACTCACCGCGCCCCGGAGGGCGGTTTCGGTCGCCGAACCCCGCACCGCCGACCACAGATACTCATTCGTTCGCCCCGTTACTGTGTTCGTGTCCCGGAGCCACACCTATCGGTGTCTGAACTGCCTCGACGCCACCGTCACGCGCACCTTCGACACGTCGCACTTGTCCCGGACCTGTCCGGACTGCGGCTCGTTCGAGCGGTTCGCGAACGAGGCGGTGATCGAGCGGTTCGAGTCGCTGGAGGCGTCGCCGCCGGCGGAGTTCGACTGGGACCGACTGGAGCGGCGGGAGAAGCTGCTCGTCGCCGAGCGCCTCGCTCGCACGGACAAGACGCTCGCGGACTTCGACGTGGCGGTCGACGAGGAGGCGGCGGAGGGACGAACGACACCCGAGCCGGGCGACGCGTAGCTACCGCGCGTACAACTTTTCGCCGAGGAGGTCGGCGAGTCCGACGCTGTCGCCGGGCGTGATCGCCACGTAGGGGCGGTCGATAGGACCGAACACGTCGACGACGCGGCCGACCGTCGAGAGCGACTCGTCGACGATGCTCGCGCCGATCCGGGGCGGATCGTTGCCGGCGTCGCCGCGGGCGATCGCGAGTCCGCCGGCCGTGCGGACGACGGTGCCGACGCGCCGCACGGTTACTCCCGGAGCACGCCGAGGTACGCGGCGATCGCCTGAACGAGGTCGTTTTTCGCGGTGTCTTCGGTGCCTTTGACGACGACGGAGCCCCGTGGCTCGAACTCCCGGGAATACGTCGCGTCGCGCTCGACGACCGCGTCGTAGCCCACCTGCTGGACGGCTTTCGCTATCTCGTCGACGGTCGGCGCTTCGACCGCCAGATCCGTCGGGACGCGGCGCCCCTCGGACCGCGACAGCTCGGCGTCGAAGTATGCGGGGTAGACGACGTTCTCGACCATACCGGATACCTTCGCGCGCGGCGTAAGGTCGTTTCGGACCGCCGCCGGGCGCGTTCAGGGGACCCGGAACTCGAAGCGCGCCCCGCCGCCCTCGGCGGCGAGCGCGTGCGCGCTCCAGCCGTGGGCCTCGGCGATGCGCTCGCTGATGGCGAGTCCCAGTCCCGTCCCCGACTCGTCGGTCGTGAACCCGCTCTCGAACACATTGTCGGCGTCGTCCGGGAGCCCGCTCCCGTCGTCTTCGACGTAGAAGCCGTCGGTCGCGGTCCCGTCGTCGCGACGCGTCAGCGCTCCGACGCGGACCGAGAGCGGCTCGTCGGGGGAGTCGCGGCCGTGGTCCGCGCTGTTCCGGTAGACGTTCTCAAGCAGCTCGCAGAGCCGCGTCCGGTTCGCGTCCAGCGTCGCGTCCGTCTCGACGTCGAGGGTCGCGTTCGCCATGTCGACGCACTCCCACGCCTCGCGCGCGACGTCCACCACCGAGACGGACTCGGTCTCTCCCACCGAGCGTCCCTCCCGGGCCAGCGACAGGAGGTCCGCGACGAGTTCGTCCATCCGCCCGAGCGCGTCCGCGGCCTTCTCTAGGGGCGCCGTGTCGTCCGTCTCGCGGGCGAGGTCGACGTACCCCTCCGCGACCGACAGCGGATTCCGGAGGTCGTGCGAGACGATGGACGCGAACTCGTCGAGTCGCTCGTTCTGCCGCCGGAGAGTCTCCTCGCGCTCCCGTCGGTCGGTGACGTCGGTGTAGATGGCGTACCCGGCCGCGTTGGCGGCGTCGAGGTGGATCGGAATGACGTGGAGGATGAAGTGACGCGGCCCCTCCGCGGTGGTCCGGGTCACCTCCCGGCGGACGTTCTCGCCGCACTGTAAGCGCTCGTTGAGGTCGTCGGCCTCCGACTCGGCGTCGGGGGGGACTATGTACTCGTCGATGGACTCGCCGAGCACGGTCTCGGCCTCGTAGCCGAACGTCGCCTCGAACGCGTCGTTCACCTGTCGGGCGATCGGCTCGCCGTCGACGTAGTCGTAGGCGACGGCGGGGTCCGGTACGTTCGTGAACAGCGCGAGCAGCCTGTCGCGTTCGGTCCGGAGCGCCTCCGTGACCCCGATCCGGTCGAGCGTCTCTTCGAGGTGGGAGGCGAGCAGCTCCGCCAGCCGGCGGTCGGCGTCGTCGAACGCGTCGCCGTCGTCGACTCCGTCGGCGGCGAGCTGGAAAACGACGTCGTCGCCCACGGGAACGGTGAGCAGCGTACCGAACTGGCCCTCTGGGTTCGGGTTCGGGGCGATCGACGCGTCGCCCGTCTGGACGGTCCTGCCGGCCACGCCGGCGCCGACGCGGACCCGGTTACAGTCCTCGACGGGCGTCCCGCTGGAGGCGACCACGGGCTCGACCCACTCGCCGTCCCGAACGGCGACGACGGCGTGATACTCCGGAAACACCTGCTCGGTGACGGCGATGGCCGCACGATACGCCTCGTCGACCGACCTGACGGCGGCGAGCTCCGCCATCCCGGCGTTGAGCTGTTCGATTCGCGACGGGGTCCGGGTCGGCTTCGCCCGGACGGTCGACCGTTGATCCCGGGCGAGCAGCCACGAGACCGTCTCCGAGAGCGCCTCGGGCGTTCCGGCGACCGCGTCGACGAGCGGATCCGTCGCGGTCCGGCCCGTCGGATCGTCGACGTACGCGATCACGTACTCGACGGCCTCGGCCGAGCGGACCCGGTCGAGCCCCGCCTCGTCGGTGACGGCCGCCACGTCGACGTCCGCGAGGCGCTCCTCGTCGACGTCGGCGGGAGCTGTCGCGTGGGTCTCGACCGCGACCGGTCCGTCGTCGCCGCGGTTCTCTGGGTCGGCCCCCGACTCGACCTCGTCGGTGAGTCGGGGGTCGTCTGCGAGCACGAGAACGGACGCGCGCTCACCCAACGCAGGAGTCACAATTGTACGAATTAGTACACGCCGAGAGCATAAAACTTCGTACCGATCTCCGCAGTCGGGCGGTTCGGGCCGTCCCGCGCTCCGCCCTCCTCGCCGGCGACGAGCGACCCCGGAACCCTTTTGGAGCAACACGGGCCACGTTCGTGTAATGAGCGATCTCGAAGCGGAGTACCGTCTCGACTACTTCGAGGAGGAGGGGTTCGAGCGCAAGGAGTGTCCCTCCTGTGGCGCGCACTTCTGGACCCGCGACGGCGACCGCGACCTGTGCGGCGAGCCGCCCTGCGAGGACTACAGCTTCATCGACGACCCGGGCTTCCCGGAGGCGCACTCGCTGTCGGAGATGCGCGAGGCGTTCCTCTCCTTCTTCGAAGACAACGGCCACGAGCGGATCGACCCGTACCCGGTCGCCGCGAACCGCTGGCGCGACGACGTGCTCCTGACGCAGGCGTCGATCTACGACTTCCAGCCGCTCGTCACCTCGGGACAGACGCCCCCGCCGGCGAACCCGCTGACCATCTCGCAGCCCTGTATCCGGATGCAGGACATCGACAACGTCGGCAAGACAGGCCGGCACACGATGGCGTTCGAGATGATGGCCCACCACGCGTTCAACACGCGCGAGGAGGTCGACGAGGACGAGTACGCCTACCACGGCGAGGTGTACTGGAAAGACGAGACGGTCCGGTACTGCGACGAGCTGTTCGAGAGTCTCGGCGCCGACCTCGAAGAGATCACTTACATCGAGGACCCGTGGGTCGGCGGCGGTAACGCCGGCCCCGCCATCGAGGTCATCTACAAGGGCGCCGAGCTGGCGACGCTCGTCTTCATGTGTATGGAGCGGGACCCCGACGGCGACTACGAGATGAAAGACGGGAACTCGTACTCGTTCATGGACACGTACATCGTCGACACCGGGTACGGGTTAGAGCGGTGGACGTGGATGAGCCAGGGGACCGCGACCGTGTACGAGGCCGTCTACCCCGACGCGATCGACTTCCTGAAAGACAACGCCGGTGTCGAGCACACCGAGGCCGAACGCGAGATCGTCCACCGCGCCGCCAAGCTCTCCGGCCGGCTCGACATCGACGACGTCGACGACGTGGAGGCCGCCCGCGGCGAGATCGCAGACCGGCTCGACGTGGACGTCGACCGACTGCGCGAGCTGGTGGAACCGCTCGAAGCGATCTACGCGATCGCCGACCACTCGCGGACGCTCGCGTACATGTTCGGCGACGAGATCGTCCCGTCGAACGTCGGCACGGGCTACCTTGCCCGGATGGTGCTCCGCCGGATGAAGCGCCTCGTCGACGAGGTCGGCGTCGACGCGCCGCTCGACGAGCTGGTCGACATGCAGGCCGAGCGGCTCGGCTACGAGAACCGCGACACGATCCGCGAGATCGTCCGCAGCGAGGAGCGGAAGTACGAGCGGACGCTGGAGCGCGGCGCCCGCAAGGTCGAACAGCTCGCCGACGAGTACGCCGGCACCGGTGAGCCGATCCCGACGGGGGAGCTACTGGAGCTGTACGACTCCCACGGGATCCAGCCCGACATGGTCGCCGACATCGCCGACGAGCGCGGCGCGACCGTCGACGTGCCCGACGACTTCTACGCGCTCGTCGCCGACCGACACGAGGAGGGCGACGCCGCGGGAGAGAGCGACGAGCGCGACGAGCGGCTCGCCGACCTCCCCGAGACGGAGAAGCTGTTCTACGACGACCAGGGACGCACGGAGTTCGAGGCGGTCGTCCTCGACGTGCTGGAGGCCGAGGGCGGGTACGACGTGGTGCTGGACCAGACGATGTTCTACCCCGAGGGCGGCGGTCAGCCGGCCGACCGCGGCCACCTCACGGTCGGAGAGACCACCGTCGACGTCGACGACGTTCAGGAGGTCGACGGGGTCGTGCTCCACCGCACGGACGCGGACCCCGGGAAAGGCGAGTTCGTCACGGGGCAGGTGGACGGCGACCGCCGCGACCGACTGCGCGCGCACCACACCGCGACGCACCTGATCGGTCACGCCGCCCGCGAGGTGCTCGGCGACCACGTCCGGCAGGCTGGCGCCCAGAAGGGAACCGACTCGGCGCGGCTCGACGTGCGCCACTTCGAGCGCATCGACCGCGGGGACGTGAAGGCGATCGAGCGCGTCGCGAACGAGTTGGTCCGCGACGACGTCCCCGTCCGCCAGGAGTGGCCCGACCGCAACGAGGCGGAGGCCGAGCACGGCTTCGACCTGTACCAGGGCGGCGTCCCGCCGGGAACGAACGTCCGGCTGATCCACGTCGGCGACGCCGACGTCCAGGCCTGCGCCGGCACGCACGTCGCCCGCACCGGCGAGATCGGCGCCGTGAAAGTGCTGAAGACGGAGCCGGTACAGGACGGCGTCGAGCGCATCGTCTTCGCGGCCGGGGCCGCGGCGGTGGAGGCGACCCAGCGCACCGAGGACGCGCTGTACGACGCGGCCGAGGTCCTGGACGTGGACCCGCTCGACGTGCCGGACACCGCCGAGCGCTTCTTCGAGGAGTGGAAGGCCCGCGGCAAGGAGATCGAGTCGCTCAAAGAGGAGCTCGCGGCCGCGCGGGCCGCCGGCGGCGCCGACGCCGAGGCGGTCGAGGTCGCCGGGACGACAGCGGTGATCCAGCGGCTCGACGGCGACGCCGACGAACTGCGCGCGACCGCGAACGCCCACGTCGACGACGGGAAAGTCGCGGTGATCGGCAGCGGCGCGGACGGCTCCGCGAGCTTCGTCGTCGGCGTCCCCGATTGCGTCGACGTGAACGCGGGGCAGGTCGTCTCGGAGCTCGCCGGGCGCGTCGGCGGCGGCGGCGGCGGGCCGCCGGACTTCGCGCAGGGCGGCGGCCCGGACGCGGACGCCTTAGACGACGCCCTCGACGCGGCGCCGGACGTGCTCCGCAGCCTTCAGGAGGCCTGAACGCGCCCAGTTCGCCACTATGCCGCACGCGACCAACGCCGGGACCGAGATCCGGTACGAGGTGGACGCCCCCGACACCGGCGACGGCGACGAGGCGGTGGTGTTCTGCGGCGACGTCGGGCTCGGCGCCTGGCAGTTCGGCTGGCAGCACGCGGCGCTCGCCGGTCCACACACCGTGATCACCCCGGAGACGCGCGGTGTCGGGCGGTCCGACGCCCCGCCCGGCCCGTACGCGGTCGGGGAGCTCGCGGCCGACGTGGACGCGGTGTGTGCCGCCGAGGGGATCCGAAACGCTCACCTCGTCGGCTACGGGCTCGGCGGGATGGTCGCGCTGACGGCCGCGGCGAGTTCCTCGCGGCCGGCGAGCGTCGCGCTCGTCGGGACGCCGCCCGCGGGGGACGCCTACAACCCCGACGGCGTCTGGGCCCCCCCGGCCGATCCGGCCGCGGTCGAGGGGTCGCTGAACGGCCTCCTCTCGCTCGACTTCCGTGAGGCCCACCCCGACGCGCTCTCGCGGATCGCGGAGTGGCGCCTCGCGGAGGACGCCGACCGCGAGACGTACGAGGCGCACCGCGCCGCGATCGAGGGGTTCGACCTCACCGGTCGCCTCCACGAGATCACCACGCCCGCGCTCGTCGTCCACGGCACCGACGACACGGTCTGTCCGGCCACGGCCGGGGAGACGCTCGCGGAGGGGCTCCCCCGCGGGGAGTTCCACGGGATCGACGGGGCGCGCCACCTCGTCGGAGTCGAGGCGTCGGCCGCGGTCAACGACCTCCTCGTCGGCTGGCTCGCCGAACACGCCGCCGGCCGGTTCGAGTAGGCGCGGCGTTCGGGGCCGCGCGACGCCCGCGTCCGCGTCGTCGGCCGGGGCGTCCGGCGTCGCAACCGTTTTGTGACTCTCGCCGAACCCTTCACCTGATGACTCGCCTCCGGTTCGCCCTGCTGAACGCCGCCCACGACGGTGCGAACACCCGGCGGAACTTCCGCAGAGAGCTCGACGCCGACCTCGTCGAGTTCGACGCCGTCGCGGGAGACCTCCCCGATCACACCGAGTTCGACGGCGTCGTGGTGACCGGGTCGCGCTCGTCGGTCTACTGGGACGAGGCGTGGATCCCGCCGCTCGTCGACTACGTCGCCGAGGCCGCCGACGCCGGCGTCCCCGTCCTCGGCGTCTGTTACGGTCACCAGGTGCTCGCGGAGGCGCTCGGCGGCCGCGTCGCGGGCATGGACGGGTTCGAGATCGGCTACAACGAGATCCGCCGACCTCGCGACGACCCGCTGTTCGAGGGGATCGACGAGACGTTCACCGCCTTCACCACCCACGGCGACGCAGTCGTCGAACTCCCGCCGTCAGCGACGCTGCTCGCGGAGAACGACCGCGGCGTCCACGCGTTCCGCGACGGCCACTGCTGGGGGGTCCAGTTCCACCCGGAGTACGACATCGACACGGCCCGCGACGTGACCGACGGCAAGCGGGATCAGATCGGTGACGCCCGCGTGGACGGCGTCCTCGAGTCGATCACGCCCGACGCCTACGACGCCGCCTGCGAGGCGAAGCAACTGTTCGAGAACTTCACCGGTTACGCCGAGCGGTTGGCGGCCGAGCGGGCGGAGCGGGCGGCCGCGGACGACTGAGCGGGTCGACCGGTTCGACGGAGGCGCGACCGCCGCGCCGCTCGACCGGCACGACCGATGCGACGACTGACCGGCGCGATTCCACGCCGTCCGCCCGCGGCCCCCGGTCGAACACCCTTATACGGTTCCCGTCCCGAACTCGGGTATGAACGTAGTACCGGACACGAGCGCGGTCGTCGACGGCCGCGTGTCCGAACGCGTCGCGGACGGGACCTACGAGTCGGTCACCGTGTTCGTCCCGGAGGCGGTCGTCGGCGAGTTGGAGTCGCAGGCGAACGACGGGCTCGAATCCGGCTGGGACGGGCTCAGCGAACTCAAGCGGCTCGCGGACTACGCCGACGACGGGACGATCGAGCTGCGGTACGTCGGCGAGCGCGCGAGCGGCGACGCCCGCTCGAACGCACACGAGGGCGACGTGGACGCGCTGATCCGCGACCTCGCCGCCGACCACGACGCGACGCTCCTCTCCAGCGACGTGGTTCAGGCCGAGGTGGCCCGCGCGAAGGGGCTCGATGTCGAGTACGTCGAGCCCGTCGCCCGCGGCGTCGTCGACGAGCTGCCGATACAGGACTTTTTCACCGACGAGACGATGTCAGTCCACCTCAAGACGGGGACCGTCCCGAAGGCGAAACGCGGGGCGCTCGGCGAGATGCGCTACGTCGAGATCGCGGACGACCCCACCGACGAGGCGCAGCTGCGGGAGTGGGCGAACTCGATCGTCGACCTGGCCCGCCAGTCGAGCGAGGGGTTCATCGAGCTCTCTGACGACGGGATGGACATCGTCCAGTTCCGCAACTACCGGATCGCGGTGGCGCGCCCGCCGTTCGCCGACGGCGTCGAGATCACCGCCGTCCGCCCCATCGCGAAGACGGACCTCGACGACTACGAGTTCGCCGACGAGCTCCGCGACCGGTTCGCGGAGCGGAAACGCGGCGTCCTCATCTCGGGCTCGCCCGGCGCCGGGAAGTCGACGTTCGCGCAGGCGGTCGCGGAGTTCCTAAACGACAGCGACTACGCGGTGAAGACGATGGAGAAGCCCCGGGACCTCCAAGTCGGTCCCGAGATCACGCAGTACGGCGCGCTCGGTGGCGAGATGGAGAACACCGCCGACTCTCTCCTCCTCGTCCGGCCGGACTACACCATCTACGACGAGGTCCGGAAGACGAACGACTTCGAGGTGTTCTCCGACATGCGTATGGCTGGCGTCGGCATGGTCGGCGTCGTCCACGCCTCCCGCGCCATCGACGCGCTCCAGCGGCTCGTCGGCCGCGTCGAACTCGGGATGATCCCGCAGATCGTCGACACCGTCGTCTACATCGAGGCCGGCGAGGTCCACACGGTCTACGACGTGACGACGGAAGTGAAGGTGCCGGCGGGGCTCACCGCCGAGGACCTTGCCCGTCCGGTCATTCAGGTGTCGAACTTCGAGACCGGTCGGCCGGAGTACGAGATATACACGTTCAACCGGCAGGTCGTCACCGTCCCGCTTGACGAGGACGGCGGCGAGGCGGGGAGCGAGACGGGCGTCGGCCGCATCGCGAAAAAGGAGATCGAACGCGAGATCCGCTCGGTCGCGCACGGCCACGTCGAGGTGGAGCTGAACGGCGACGACGAGGCGGTCGTCTACGTCACCGAGGGCGACATCGGCACGGTGATCGGGAAGGGCGGCGGCCGCATCGCCGACATCGAGAACCGCCTCGGGATCGACATCGACGTCCGCACGCACGACGAGAAGCCCGGCGGGTCCGGCGCCGGTCCCGCCGGCGGCCCCGAGAACGGGCACGGCGACGGGCAGGTCGGCGCCGAGCGCGGGACGGTGGTTGCGCCGGAGATCACCTCGCGTCACGTCGTCATCGACGTCGACGACGAGGTCGGCGAGACGGTCGAAGTGCGCGCGGACGGCGAGTACCTCTTCACCGCCACGGTCGGGCGCGGCGGTGAGGTTCAGGTCTCGCGCGGCTCGGCCATCGCCGAGGAACTGGAGGACGCGATCGACCGGAACCGGACCGTGACGGTCGTCCCGGCGCGGTGAATCCCGCAACCGGCCGTTCGGGTCGGACGTAGCCGCCCGACGGCCGTCCGATCGCCCCGCTGGCTGGCGATCGCATCCACGCCAGACGTTTTCGCTCGCTGTCACGTCGTCGTTCGACGCGGCCACATACCACGATTGTCGTAACGTATCCCTCCTGAAAGATAACGCTTTTTTGACGGCCTAGATAACTCGGGGTATGGCTGATGAGTTAAAACGCGGGCTCGAGGGCGTCCTCGTCGCGGAGTCAGATCTGAGCTACGTCGACGGCGAGGTCGGGAAGCTCGTGTATCGCGGGTACGACATCGAAGACCTGGCGCGGGGCGCGAGCTACGAGGAGGTGCTGTACCTCCTGTGGCACGGCTCGCTCCCCACCGCCGCGGAGCTCGACGCGTTCGCCGCCGACCTCGCGGCGGAGCGCGAGGTTGACGACGACGTCATCGAGACGGTCCGCGCGCTCGCGGGCGCCGGCGAGCGTCCGATGGCCGCGCTCCGGACCGCGACGTCGATGCTGTCGGCGTACGACCCGGACGACGAGGCCGACGCCGGTGAGGCCACGCTTCGTCAGGGACGACGGATCACGGCGAAGATCCCGACGGTCCTCGCCGCGTTCGAGCGCGTCCGTCAGGGCGAGGAGCCGGTCGCCCCCGACCCGGACCTCTCGCACGCCGGGAACTTCCTCTACATGCTGACCGGGACCGAGCCGGACGACGTGAGCGAGGAGACGTTCGACATGGCGCTCACGCTCCACGCCGACCACGGGCTCAACGCCTCCACGTTCACCGCGATGGTGATCGGGTCGACGATGGCGGACGTTTACTCCGGCGTCACCGGGGGTATCGGCGCGCTCTCCGGCCCGCTCCACGGCGGCGCGAACCAAGACGTGATGGAGGTGCTCCACGAGGTGGATGCCTCCTCGAAAGACCCCGTCCAGTGGGTAAAAGACGCCCGAGACGACGGACGGCGCGTCCCCGGCTTCGGGCACCGCGTCTACAAGGTGAAAGACCCCCGCGCGAACATCCTCGAGGAGAAGCTCCGCGACCTCGCCGAATCGTCGGGCGACACCAAGTGGCTGGACTACACCACCGCCATCGAGGAGTACCTCACCGAACAGGGGCTCGTCGAGGAGGGGATCGCCCCGAACGTCGACTTCTACTCCGGCTCCGTCTACGACTCGCTCGGCATCCCCGTCGACATGTACACGCCCATCTTCGCGATGAGCCGCGTCGGCGGCTGGATCGCGCACGTCGCCGAGTATCAAGAGGACAACCGCCTCATCCGTCCGCGCGCCCGGTACACCGGTCCGGAAGACAGCGAGTTCGTTCCCCTCGACGAACGGTAACGGTCGCGCCCGCCGGCCACCCGCCTTCTTCGAACGGCTCTTCAAACGTCGCGGCGCGTCACCCGCTCGCAGAATATGTGCGTCCGCGACCGATCGGCCCGGCTCCTCAGATTCCGAACCGCTCGCGGGCGTACTTCGCGAGCAGCGGGACGTCGTCGAGGTGAAGCAGCCGCGCCATCCCCGCCTTCTCGCCGCGGTTCGCCTTCGCCAAGATGTCGTCGTCGGTCTCTTGGAGATCGCGCATCAACCGGTCGTACCGCTCGTTGGGTGCGAGGTACAGCAACTCCGTGAGCGTCAGTCGCGACTCCGCGCGCGGCGCCACGTCCCGGTGCCAGAGCGTCTCGTACACCGCGAGGCTCTCCGCGTCGATGCGCCGCTCCGAGTCGGTGAGACAGCGGTCGACGGTCGCCGCGGCGGCGCGGGCCGACTTCATGCCCTTGTGGATCCCTTCTCCCCACAGCGGGTCGATGCTCGGCACTGTGTCGCCGACGGCGAGGAACCGGTCGGTGTACATCTGCTCCGGGCGCTGAATGTGCGCGGAGCCGCGGTGGACCGTCTCGTCGATCTGTTCCGCCTCGGCGAACCGCGGGTCGCGGTCGATCCAGTCGTCGAGGTACCCGTCGACGGTCTTCCCCGCCTCGGCGAACTCGCGGTGGCGGTCGTTCTGGATGTAACAGATGCCGACCTTCGCGGTGTCCTCGCCGGTCGCGAAGATCCACGAGTAGCCGCCGGGCGCGATGTTGTGGTCCAAGCGGAGCATCATCGCCCGCCGGAGGTCCGCGTAGTCCGGGTGGTTCATCTCGACGCCCTCCATCTCGTACTCGATACCGATGGCTTGGTTCTCGCGTTCGAGGTCGACCACGTCGAGCGCGCTGGCGATCGGTGCGGCCGGACCGGTAGCGTCGATCACGATGTCGGCGTACACCGCTTCGTCGCCGTTGTACCGCACCCCCTCGATGACGCCGTCGTCGTCGAGGATCGGCCGCGAGACCCGCGCGTCGAAGCGGTACTCCGCGCCGTTGTCGCGACCGTCGGCGACGAGGAACTGCTTGAACTCCGCGAACTCCAACACCGCGCCCGGCTGGTAGCTCTCATAGTACTCGTTGGGCGACTCCAGCACGACGTCGTCGGTGTACGACATCACGACGTCGTCGGGGATTCCGAAAGAGGACATCATCGACGGGAACGTGCCCGCCGTCGACTTGTTGCTCTGTCGCGGGAACTCGTCTTCCGACTCCGTCTCTAAGACGACGACGTCGTAGTCGCGCGTCGCCAGGTCACGGGCGCACTGCGCGCCCGCCGGACCGGCGCCGGCGATGGCGACGTCGTAGCGGTCAACCATACACGACGGTTACGGACCCACCTAATTAGGCTTGCTGAAACCCACCGGAAAATACGCGCGAACCCCCTCGTTCGCCCGGTTTTGGCCGTCGAGAGAGGTCGGAATTACCGGGGTCTCATCCGGCGGTCGGACGCAGACCCGGCCCCCGAAACGGGCGTCGGATCGGGTCCGCCCGCCGGGACCGCGGCGCGGTTCAGTAGAACTCGCGGACGAGGTCGGTCGCGCCCTCGGGGGCGCCGTCCGGAAGCACCGACATGTCCTCGTCGACGCCGTGCTGCTCGTGGTACGGCACCGACGACTCGTCCTTGTAGATGACGCCCTGGTGTTCCTTCTCGTTGTCGAGGATCACGTCCTTCGCCGCCTCGCGGTCGGTCGGGTCGTGGTCCGCCTCCTTCAGGTCGACCAGCGAGTCGCGGAAGTAGTCGTACGTGTCGACGTCGTTGAAGGTGACGCAGGGGGAGTAGACGTTGACGAAGCCGAACCCGTCGTGCTCGATGGCCTCCTGGATGATCTCTTGGTGGCGGAGCGCGTCCGAGGAGAACGACTGCGCGATGAACGTCGCGCCGGAGGCGAGCGCCAGCGCGTGGGGGTTCACCGGCGGCTGTTTGGGCCCGTCGGGGCTCGTCGACGTCTCGAAGTCCTCGCGGGAGGTCGGCGACGCTTGGCCCTTCGTCAGCCCGTAGATGCGGTTGTCCATCACGACGTACGTCATGTCGACGTTGCGCCGGACGGCGTGGACGAAGTGGCCCGCGCCGATGGAGTAGCCGTCGCCGTCGCCGCCGGCCACCATCACCTCGATGTCGGGCCGCGCCATCTTGACGCCGGTGCCGACGGGGAGCGCGCGCCCGTGAACCCCGTGGAGCGCGTAGCTGTGCATGTACGTGCCGATCTTGCCGGAACAGCCGATGCCGGCGACGACGAAGGTGTTGTCGGGGTCGTTGCCCGTCTCCGCGAGGGCCTTCATCATCCCGTTCATCGTCCCGAAGTCGCCGCACCCCGGGCACCACGTCGGCTGCTTGTCGGACTTGAAATCGGTGAATCGAATGTCTGAGCTCATTGGTTACGCCTCCACCCCCGCTTCGAGGGTCGACTTGATCTCCGCTGCGAGTTCGTCGGCCTTGAACCGCACGCCGTTGTACTTGTTCACGCGGTCGACGCGTTCGAGCACGTCGTGTTCGACGAGGTCCGCGAACTGGCCCTGCTCGTTACACTCGACGACGACCGTCGTCTCGGCGGCCGCCACGTCTTCCGCGAGGTCCGGCCGCGGGAAGATGTACGGGACCGAGAGGACCCGCACGTCCAGTCCGTCCTCGTCGAGGAACTCCACTGCCTCGGCGAGCGCGCCCTCGTTCGACCCCCACGTGATGACGAGGGTGTCCGCGTCCTCGTCACCGAACTCGCGCGGGCTCCAGTCCTCGCGCTCACGGGCGGTCTCGACCTTGCGGTTGCGCTTGTCGACCTGCTCGACGCGCATCTCCGTGTCCTCTGTCCGGCGGCCCTGCTCGTCGTGTTCGAGGCCGGTGGACATGTGCGCGCCGTCGGCCGTACCGGGGAACGCCCGCGGCGAGACCCCGTCATCGGTGATCTCGTGGGGCTGGAAGCCGCCCGACTCGCTCATGTGGTCGTCGATCGCCGTCTCGTCGACGACCTTGCCGCGGTCGATCTCCACCTCGTCCATGTCGAACGTCTCCGGGGAGAACGTCTGCTCGGTGACCGCCATCGAGAGGTCGGCGGTGAGGTAGACAGGGAGCTGGTACTTCTCGGCGAGGTTGAACGCCTCGACGGTCTTCCAGAAGCACTCCGAGATGGTGGTCGGCGCGAGGACGAACCGCGGCACCTCGCCGTGGCCGCCGTACAACATCTGGTTCAGGTCGCCCTGCTCCTGTTTCGTCGGCATCCCCGTCGAGGGGCCCGAGCGCATCACGTTACAGATGACGAGCGGCGTCTCCGAGGTGGCGATGAGCCCGAACGTCTCGGTCATCAGGTCGATCCCCGGCCCGGAGGTCGCGGTCATCGCGCGGGCGCCGCCGCGGGCCGCGCCCAGCGCCATGTTGATCGCGGAGAGTTCGTCTTCTGCCTGGACGACGTGGCCGCCGTACCGCTCGATGCGGCCAGTGAGGTACGTCATCACGTCGGTCGCGGGCGTGATCGGGTAGCCAGCGTAGAAGCGGCAGCCGGCCGCGATGGCGCCCATGCCGATCGCTTCGTCGCCGTTGAGGAGGACGTAGTCCTCGTCGGTGGTCTCCAGCGAGTAGTCGAACTCGTGGTCGTACTCGTCGGCGACGTACGACTGGCCCGCGCGGGCCGCCTCCTTGTTATTGTCGACGAGCTTCTGGCCCTTGTCCTTGAACCGCTTCTCCAGCGCCGAGTCGAGGTTCTCGATGGGGAATTCGGCCACCTCGCAGGCCGCGCCGAGCGCGACGACGTTCCGCATAATCGCGCCGCCGGCCTCCTCGGCCAGGCTCTTCAGCGGCACGTCGAGGCCGATCATCTCCTCGGGGATCTCGACGTCCTGCATCGTCGTCCGTTCGCCGTCGTAGATGATCACCGACCCCTCGTGGAGCTCGTCGAGGTTCTCCTCGATCGTCCGGGGGGTCAACGCGATGAGCACGTCGAGTCGGTCAACGACGCTCTGTACCTTGTCGACGGAGGTCCGCACCTTGTAGGCGGTGTAGCCGCCTCGTATCCGAGATGCGAAGTCCTTCGACGTGAACACGTGTCGACCCGCGCGGGAAAGCGCCTGTGCGAAGATCTTCCCCGTCGAGTCGATGCCGTCGCCGGCCTCTCCGCCGACAGCCCAGTTGAAATCCGCAGCCATGTGCTATGGGCAAGGTTCCGGCGGACTCATCAAAAGGCTTCTGGAAGGAGCCACCGAGGTGTATCTGGACGTACGTCTTCGATATCGCGAATATTGTCAGCTTTGAGTCCTATGTGCCTTGTAATAACGCATATAATTGGACGTTCGTTCACCAAAATCATCACGATCGACCCTTCGCGTCGGACCCGTTTTCGACGTTTGACGAACTGCGTCGGCCCCTATCGCGGCGGACTTGTTCACGACGAGGTAGGCCAAGGCGTCGGGTATCCCCGCATCTGGCGTCCATGTGTCGGGTCGTCCCCACGCCGAGGCGGTCGGCCCTGCGGGCCGGTCACCGCAGCGGGGATCTGGGCCTCCCGTCCGAACCGGTTTCGACATGGGCAGGACCGACGGCGACGGGAAGGCGTTTGTGTCTGCCCCGCCGATCCGACGTATGGACACGACAGCGATGGTCGAGTCGGTGGAGCCGGTCGGCTCCGACACGTACGCCCTCCGCTTCCGCGCCCCCGAGGGGTTCGCGGCCGAACCCGGACAGTTCGTGAAGCTCGGCACCGAGATCGACGGCGAGTCGGTCGCACGGTTCTACACCCTCTCGTCGCCCCGCGTCGGCGAGACGTTCGAGGTCACGGTCGGTATCGACCCCGACGAGGGCGGCGAGTTCTCGGCGTTCCTCTCCGGCGCCGAGGCGGGCACCGAGATGACGCTCTCCGGCCCCTTCGGCGACCAGCACTACGACGGCGAGCCACGCGCGGTCGTGATCGCGGGCGGCCCCGGGGTCGGCCCCGCGGTCGCCATCGCTGAGCGCGCGCTCGACGAGGACGCCGAGGCCGCCGTCGTCTACCGCGACGACGACGTGGCCCACGCCGACCGGATCGACGCCCTCCGCGAGCGCGGCGCCGCGGTCAGGCTGCTCGACGGCGATGCCCCCCTGACCGACGCCGTCGCCGACGTCCTCGCCGGCGCCGACGGCGGGACCGTGTTCGTCTACGGGTTCGCCGACCTCGTCGCCGACGCGGAGGCCGCCATCGAGGCGGCGGGCGGCGACGCGGACGCCGCGAAGGTCGAGAACTTCGGGTAGGCGCGGCCGCAGGCCGGGCCGTCCGCGCTCGCGTCGGCGCCTCGGCCGATCTTCGCGGCGTCGCCGGCCGGCGCCGCCACGCTTTACACACCTCCCCCGCGAGGACCGGGTATGGACTACCGACGGCTCGGGAACACCGGGCTCAGCGTCTCGGAGCTCTGCTTCGGCACGTGGCGGTTCGGGCGCGAGACGAACGGCGTCGTGGAGACGGGTCGCGAGGAGTCACACGAGCTCCTCGACGCGGCCGCGGACCGCGGGATCAACTTCATCGACACGGCCAACGTCTACGGGACGCCGAATGGGAAAAGCGAGACGTACATCGGCGAGTGGCTCGCGGAGCGGGACCGCGAGGACTACGTGATCGCCTCGAAGGTGTACTTCCCATTCGACGGGCGCGGCGAGCCCGGACCCAACGACTCCGGGCTCGGCCGGAAACACATCCGCGCGCAGATCGAGGGGACCCTCGACCGGCTCGGCACGGACTACCTCGATATCTACTACATCCACCGCTGGGACGAGGACACCCCCATCGAGGAGACGATGCGCGCGCTCGACGAGCTGGTCGCCGAGGGAAAGGTCCACCACCTCGGCGCGTCGACGATGGCGGCGTGGCAACTGACGAAGGCGCAGTGGACCGCCGACGTCAACGGGTACGCGGGCTTCGACGTGGTCCAGCCACTCCACCACGCGGGCTACTACGAGGACGTGAAGGAGTACCTCGACGTCTGTATCGACCAAGACCTCGCGGTCTGCCCGTACTCTCCGCTCGCGGGCGGGTTCCTCACCGGGAAGTACGAGCGCGCCGACCCGGACGACCCCGAGCAGGTGATCGCGCCCGACGGCTCCCGGGCGAGCTTCGACGACCGGTTCAAGCGCTTCTATCTCTCCGAGCGCGGCTGGAAGGTGCTCGACGCGGTCCGCGATGTGGCCGACGAGTGCGACTCGACGCCCGCGCAGGTCGCGCTTGCGTGGCTCTCCGGCTGGGACGAGTTCACCTGCGTCCCAATCGTCGGCGCGCGGACGGTCGACCAGCTCGACGAGAACGTCGCGGCGGCCGACCTCCACCTCTCCGACGAGCAGTGGGACCGGATCATGGACGCGCGCTACGACCCGGACGGGAACCGCTGGGGCCACTGAGCAGTCGCCTCCCGGCCACAAGCGGCCGCTACTCGTCGAAGTCCGGCAGGTCGTCCGGCGCCTCGAAGTCGGCCTCCCAGTCGATGTACTCCTCCTTGAGCGTCTCGCAGACGATCTGCCCGAGCTCCGTGAGCCCCGCGTTGATCGCGGAGACGGTCCCCCACGAGTCGAGGTCTGGGTGGAGGTCGCGCTCCTTCCAGTCCTCTGGCAGCCCCGGCGCGTGGTAGCCGACCCGGTCGGCGAAGTCGTCCCAGAAGAAGTCGAACCGGGAGACTAACTCGAGGTCGAGCGCGATCTGCCAGTCCGCCGCGTCCATGTCGCTGCCCGCGGCCCACTGGTCGAACGCCTCCTCCCACGCGCCCTCGCGGAGGAGCGCTTCGAGGTCGTCGCGGCGGTACTCGCCGCCAGCCACCTCGGCGTCCTCGTACTCGTTCGGGTCGACGGCGGCGAGTTCGGGAGGCTCCGGCAGGTCGACGTCGAGTGACATGGTCCGTAGTGGGTGCCGACGGGTCAAAACGCTACGGGAACGGAGCGCGGCGAGGCGGCCGCCCCCCGCGTCCGCTCCGATCCGGTCCTTTTACCGCGGTTCCGTTCCGAGGTCGGGTATGAACCTCCGCGCCGTCTCGCGTCGGGCCGGGATCGCCGCCGCGGTCGTCACCGTCGTCGCGCTCGTCGCGCCGTACGCGATCATCACGGGGCCGGAGTACGCGTCGCAGCTCGCGTCCTACTACGCCTCCGGGGCCGTCGGCTGGAGCGGGATCGCGCTGTTCGCGCTGCTCGCCGCGGTCGTTATCGCCTCGGTCGAGCAGGGGAACGTCGACCCGGGGACGCTCGCGGGCGTGGCAATCGTCCTCGGGCTCGCGACGACCGCGAGCGCGGCGACGTGGGCGCTCGCGGTCCAACCGACCGCCGTGTTCCGCGACCACCTCTGGCTGGTGTGGCACGCGCCCGCCGTCGTCGCGCTCTCCGTCCCGCTGCCGCTCTCCGCGGCGGTGTACGCCCGAGCGGTGTTATCGTAGCCGAGACGCCGGAACGCGCGGGACGCCTCTTTTCCGACGCGCGCTCGCCGCCCGCGTCGCCGTCGGCCGGCGAACGAAAGGCCCTTATGCCGCACCCGAATATCGTCGAACGGACTAGGTCGGGCGGTTAGGCCCCGCTCGTTACCCGTGAGGCAGTCTTCAGCGGGGACCGAACAGCGGGCACGTCCGGTCAGACCGGCACGGGCCCCGAGAGCCAACGTGGAAGCCTCGTCCGCCGGGGACAGCGGTCCGTGGCGCCCGCTCGCAGGAGCGGTCCGTCGCGGTTCGTCGGCGATATTGGGTCAGGCGCGGAAGCGAGCAGCCCACCGCCGGACGCCAGTCGCTCGTCGGGTCGCGGGGTGGAGGAGGCAATCGGGATACCCCGTGACGGAACGCCGGGCTACCCCGCCTGTCCGCCATTCATACGCTGATTCGTTCGACGAGTGGTGATGCTGTGACGCTACGGTCGCCGGTGTGAGCGTCGACACGGCGAGCGTTTATTTATACGTAAAATCATCCTCATCCGGGCTCCAGTTATACGCAATTGACGCCGCCACGCTGAGCAACCTCGAACACCCAGCCGCTCGGCTGTCTGA
>NZ_NEDJ01000021.1 GCF_002114285.1 Halorubrum ezzemoulense DSM 17463 | reverse complement strand
CGGGGGTATAGTTCGTATTGAGTCACAACACGACCGTCTGTTACCAAACTGACGACAATCCCGGACGGGGCGGGGGGTTATACAGACAAGTCAGACATTACGGACACGGGGGTTTATGTGGTATGAATACACGAAATATGGTAATGGACTCGTCCCCGTATTCAACGACCTCCGAGATCTTTGCGGTCGGCGGCGAGGACTACCTCAAAGAAGGCCACACGCCAACAACGCTTCCAGAACGCCAAAACGAGATCTTGAAGCTACGACGGTCGTTGAAGCCAGCAGCTCGCGGTGCCGGCGCTGAAAACACGTTCCTCTCAGGGAAAGCCGGCCAGGGAAAGACAGCAGCCGCAAAAGCAGAATTGGCCGAGCTGGAGACGTTCGCTAACGCCCAGAATCTCGACCTAACAACGGTGTTCTTCTCCTGTGAGGGTATTTCTTCAAGCTACACACTCGCCTGTGGACTCTGTGAAGAAATCGGTGGCGAGAATCCTAACGGCCACTCGATGCAGAAGGTTCTTGACCACCTCTGGGAGGGAATGAACGAGATTGGTGGCACAATCATCATCGTCCTCGACGAGATTGACAACCTCGGTACGGACGACAAGATCCTCTATTCGCTCCCCCGTGCACGTGATAAAGACTACGTCAACGACGATGTCTATCCGTCAATCATTGGCATCAGCAACGACCTCCAGTGGCGTGATAACCTCGATCCGGCCGCGAAAGATAGCCTCTACGATGATTCGATTTTCTTTGCGCCTTACGACGCACATGAACTCCGTGATATCCTTTCTCGCCGTGCGAGCAAAGCATTCCGTGACACTTCACTTGTATATGAGACTCCCGCCGGCGAAGAGTTTGAGGCCGATGTCGACTTGGATGACGACGATGGCTCGCTTGCCAAAGCCTTCGAACAGATAGATGTCGACCGATCCGAGTGTACACTGCTTCGTATTGATTCAGCGATTCTGTCTGATGACGTGATTCCGCTCTGTGCTGCGTACGCTGCTCAGGACAAAGGCAGTGCCCGCCAAGCAATCAAGTACCTCCGGAAAGCCGCAGCGATTGCTGAATCTGAGGGTGATACGCGAGTTGGGGAAGAACACGTCCGAGCCGCTCAAAGCGAAGCTGAGCGAGAGCTCATCATTGAAGGGATGGAACAGCTCACGACTCAGGGGCACCTCGCGCTCGCAGCGGTGACAATTCTTGAGCTCGGAGGCTCCTCCGGGATTCGGACCCGCGATGTCTATGATGTCTACACCTCCCTTTCAGACCACATCGGTGCTGACCGTTTGGCTCAACGCCGAATGCGTGATCATCTTATCGAGCTCGATATGTTGAGTATCATTCGAGCACGAAAATCTGCCTCGGGATCGGTTGGTGGTGAAGCCTATACGTTTGAACTCCGCGTTGAGCCCTCGACAGCGATTGAGGTACTGGAGGCCGTTTCTCGATTCGAATCGGTTGAGTTCAATGAACTTGCGAAAAGCTGGCTCAACGAACAGCAGACACTGAACTAGCCCCGGTCGCGGCGGCAGTAGTCCGATACGCACACCCCCCGGTGTGTCCGCAATTGATGGAATATTTAGTGACGCCGGGGATTGTGAACCAGTTTCGTTGCCCCCTCTTCGACTCCTCCCATCGCCTTCACCACTTTATATCGCACACGGGGTGTGGGGACAATCTCGCGTGGATTGTAGTTAACCAACAAACCCACTCCAAAAACGACCCTTTTGTTGGTTAAATCACTCCGCTCTTCTGTAGAAACGCGGAAAGGGGTTGTTGAGTTCTTCCCAGCAGTAAATTGAGTAGCTAACTGGGACTCAGATCGCTGGACCGCGGCGGGTGTTCAAAATGTCAAATCGTCTTTCCACAGCTCTACACAAGAGCGAATCACTCTCTATCTGCGAACGCTGTCAGCTCTGGCACCTGAATCTCCGTGAGTTCTCGACTGATCTCCGCCCGATCCCAGCCAAGCGGTGACAGTACACTCTCAACAGCTCTGACGAGTTGGGTCTCATAGTACGACGCATCGTACGACTCGACCTCTTCGTGAGTCAACGCGACCCGCTCTCGCGAGGTTTTCTCGTCGTCGACGACTACGTACTCGATATCCTGTCCTGGGTGGACGGCGAGGTCCTGCTCTTGAGCCCGTCTTAGTGCCGCTACGTTCTGGGTGTTCTGTGTATATCCTTCGAGCGGCTTGGAGATACGATTCCGTTCGACGAGTTGATCGACAGACACCGTCCCAGCGTGGAGACGCTTGATGGCGTCTTGGAGACAGTCGAGGACGGCGTCCGGAGATCGAGTCGCGTCGAACCGTTCGAGACAGTCCCGCTGGACGTCCTTGATGAACGATGGGGTCGACCGCTGGCGAGCTTCGATGCCCCTGATCTTGAAATCGTCGTCGCCGGCGACCTTCCCGAAGTACTTCGTCAACGCGCCGGCGTCGCTCTCGCGCTGGGGCACGAACGCCACCCAGTCGTAGTGAGCTTCGTGTTCAAGCCGAATTTCGACGCGTTCCGTGATCGCCGTCGCGAGCGTCTCAAGATCTTCGCGCTCCTCGTCGTCGACGTCAGGATCCGGGGTCACCCAGATGGAGTCGACGATGCCGTGGACGACACGCCAGCCGCCGTCCTCCAGCTGCTGTTTCGCCGTTAGTAGGATCTCACGAGCGAACGCGTTGATTGCTTCGTGGCACTCAATGCGGCCGAACTTCGCGTTGCTGAACCCCTGGTAGCCAAAGCAGGCGACCAGGATCCACTTTAGCGCGCCCGACCGCCCCTCAAGTTCCGCTAGGCGATCCTCGTCGGGATCGTCCCGTTTCTTTTCGCGACGGATGGCCGCCTTGATCTCGTCGCGAGCGTCGATGATCGGCTGGAGGACGTCGACGAGGTAGCCTTGGTCGTCACAAATTGAGTATCCGAGGCCGGGGACGTCGTCGCGGTCGCTGTGGCAGTCACACCGGATGACGTCCGGTGAGACGTTTCTGGTACAGATGATGTTCGGATACAACGAGGAGAAGTCGAGTTCGTGGACGTTCTCGTGGAGGCCGACCTCAGGCGCGAAGATGAAGCCGCCGCGGTCGGCGTCGTGGAGCGTCCCCATCGGCTTGAAGAACTCATGCCGCCAGGAGTTCCACGGCACGAGGACACCGCGATCGTGGGCCTCGCAGATCTGGATCGCCGTCAGCACGTTCCCGATCGACGCCCACGCGAGCTCCTGGATGGGCTTGTTCGAGCGCGACACGAGGTCGAGGACGCCCTCGAGGTTCGTCTCCCCGTAAAAGAACGTGTTTGACTCGTCGATGATCGCTCGACCGGGCACGTTGTACCGCGCCGGGGAGTGGCCGACGCGGCCGTAGCTCGAGTACGTCGACCGGCTCGCGAGCTGCTGGTAGTCGACGTCCGGCCACCGACTCAGCGAGAAGTCGTCGACGCCGGCAGCCGTCGCCATCTCGTACAGCGTCGGGACGATCTCGCTCGTCGAGCAGACGAGGATGTCTGGGTCGTGTGTCTCGATCGCCGCTTGAACGGTGGTGAGGATGTCCCCCGATGATCCAGTAACAGTCTCCCCGGCAACTGTGAGCTCGCTGTACGTGTCCTTGTTGGTCTCGGTTACTGGAATACCGAGCCGGAGCGTCGACAGGTCGGTCGCGGGTGTCGGATCGGCGCCGGTTTCCAGACAGTAGCGGAACTCGCGCGAGAAGTCGACGTTGAAACAGGCGAGATCCCCGACTGGGTGCGCTGACAGTTGGCGCGCTTGCCGGGCGAGTGGGGTGACGCGGTCGACGTGGTCGACGTTGACAGCAAGAGCAGGCTCGTCGTCACGACGAAATCCGGGGCGCCGGGATACGATCTCTGTGGCGACGACATCTGGGTGTCGCTCGTATTGTGCGCGAAGTGGTGTGAGATCGATGTCGGTGTCAGGGTCACGTGCTGTGACGTAAAACCGGGGCGTGTAGTCGTCGCGTTCGGTCGCGGTCGCGCCGTCGTTGGTCGCCTCCCACTCGAGAACGCGACCATCATCAAAGAAATCGATTGTGAACGGCATTTTCGTAAATCACCCACCTTCCCGTCTCTACACCGGAGTCTCGCATAATCGCCGGCGTGTCTGTTCCGGATTTCAGGGAATGGAGATCGCCTTGACAGAAAGAGCGTACTCTCGCGGGTTCGCTCTGTTAATCCCACTTCCAGAATCGTTTCCGAGTTTGTTAGCTGAACATCCGGTCGCGCGTTAACCAACAGAACGACCGTCTTACAGATCGCTGTTGGTTAAGACTGCTCGCTCTTATGTAGAAACGCGGAAAGAGGTCGTTTGGTTGTGCCAGCTCCGAATTGAGTACGCTATCTCGGGTTCAAATCGCCGGACTACGGTGGGTGTTCAACATGTTAAATCGTCTTTCCACAGCTCTACGCAAGAGCGAGACTGCTGTGGACAGTCCTCCATATCTTGAATTTGGTGAACAATATACTACCCCACAGATTATTATACCGCTCTCTCGTTGGTTGGCACATAATGTCAGAAGAGCTGTCCCCGTCCCATCGAATGAGCCCAGACGGCGGCACCGAACACCGTGACGTGAACGACGTCGTCGAGGAGGAATGGACCGAGGAGACGACGCCATTTGAACGAGTGTACGAAGTTATCTCTCGTGTGTACGATCCGCTGTCTGCAGCACAGATCGCTGAGCGTGCCCGCGTCTCATCGACCACGGCGCGAAAGCACCTACGAACGCTCGAGAGCGCTGGTGAGGTAACGACGTCTCAGGACGGTCAGACGACGCACTACCGACGGTCGGAAACGGCGATCGTCACCGAACACGCCCAGTCGCTCCTCGCGGAACGGACGCCCGAAGAGATCGCGTCCGGCATCGCTGATATGAAGGCGCAAATACAGGCGTGGCGCGAGGAATACGGTGTTGATTCACCTGAGGAATTCGCCCGAGAACTGGACATTAGCGACGCCGACAGCGACCACGGTGCGCTCCTCACAGAATGGCAAACGACGCGACGTAACCTCGCGCTTGCACAGGCAACACTCGCGATCGGTGAAGTGAGTCAAACTGGCCACCTTACCGGGACGGACAGGGATGACGATGGTAATGGCGATACATCCATCGTCGTATGACCGACGACGGAGACCCCGCTCACCATATTCAGCCAGACGAGCAGTCTGAGGTGTTTGGTCCCATCGACGCCGGGGCATTACGGGAAATACGAGACCTGTTCGTGGACCTTGAGCCGCTGGTCCAGACCGCGTCATTGGACGACCCACTGAATCCACAGACACTCTCGGTCGAACTATCCGACGGCGTCGGAGCGGCGGCAACCGCCCGGATAGACGTCCGGTGGAGTCTCACCGGGAACTACGCCGCACACTACACAGATGATCGAGACCGAAATTTTCGGTTTGACTGTCACCCGAAACCCGACGCGCCGCGACGACACTTCCATTCACCCCCCGATGCCCCGAGCCGTCCCGTCGACCCATCCTGTATTGCTGTGTCTGAGACAAGCCTTGTAACGCGAGCGATTCTCCAACGGTGGCGATACGCCTATACGAATGGAACATTCGAGGGACTCAATGACGCAGAAAATCCACCGTGATATCTTCCTCGCTGTTTAGAGCACAGAACTCTGTTGGAACCCTCAGCGACTGATAGTTTGGAGAGGCTATACTGATTACAGGGTGTGAATGTAGTGCGAACCGAGGTTAATTTTCGGGAGAGGCTGATCGCTCAGTACAGGAAATCCACATACCAGAGTCGGCGTACAATTGCTCCACTTCTGTCAGGAACGACTTTTGTGATACAGAGAGTGAATTCAGCAGCCAATAGTTATTGGTTTCACACTAGTCCAGATGAATTAGTCCGCTTGTAGAACTGCGTCTGTGTGAAGGGGAACAAATTTTTCGTCTGAATTGAGTTAGTGTATGTGCCCAATCCGTACGAGATTCTCGGGATAACGAAGAATGCCAACGAGGTCGTTGTCGAAGCCGCATACAAAGCACTAGTGAAGGAGCATCATCCTGATCAGGGCGGGAGTCAGGATCGCTTCAAGGAAATTCAAGATGCATACGAAAAAATACAGGGCGATGATTCTACTTCCGGTACTAGGACCGGGACCAGTACATTCAGCGGGTTTGCAAGCGGACTTGCCGGACTCGGAACACCCGTTAGTTCAGCGTCAATAGAAGGGATGCTCGCAGATGATTTGACAATTGAAAAGCACCCACTACGTGTGTCTCTTGTGGGGTTGTTCCGTACTGATATTGAACCTCTCGTCTGGCCCTATACAGCCGACTCTATCCAGACAGAAAACCGATTTCTCTGTGTAACTCGAATTGAGAACATTTCCGAATACGTTCAGAAGTGGAGTGGACTCGGTAAGATGAAATTCGTCGGGAGCGACGGACAAACATATTCACCAAAACAAGATTTAGCATCCACAGAAGCTGATATTCCACCGATCGTAGATCAACGCGATAAGCAACTAGCTCCACAGTTCTCTGCGAACTACGCAGAGCTTGAGCCGAAATCATGGACGATCGGAATAACGGTTGCTCCAAACCTCCCTGAAGAAGTAGATATTCAACGGCTGTCCTACTCACACAGTATATTTGAGGGCCATCAGACCGATGGACACGTAAAAGAAAGAATTCGGTATGAGTTTTCGATTACGCCGGAGAAACGTCAAGCGATGCTCTCTCTCATTGCGCAGGAGCTGATGGAGAAAGTTCCAAAAGGGACACCGTTGGAAGCAGTTGGGGGTACTGATGACACCGCGGCTTCAACGCAAACTAAAGCATCCGGTTCGCAATCTGTACAGGTTGACTCTGAGACGCAGGAAGGTTCGACACAGATGACTAGGAGGTCAACAGGTAACAACACCAATTCTGAGAGTGTAGATCCTTCGCGGGGGGACGCACTCTCAGAGCAGGAACGAGAACGAGTAGTAGATATTGTTCGCTTGGCACCGACCTCAAACGGGGAGCTCGCTTCGTCATGGGGTCTTGAGACGGGGAAAGAGGCATGGAAGTACCTCTCACAACACTTAGACGGCTACTACCAGCGGAACGAGAATAGTCGTATCGAACCGACACAAAAAGCAGTTCAAGTAGCTGAATAGCCGATCTGTATCGACCAATCACACTTCTTCAGAGTGTGGTTCGACCTGTGCGAGATGTGCGTCCTGTATTCAGCACGGCTTCAAAAACATATCACCGAATGAGGGTTTCAACAGAGCCACACAATAGTGATCTGTATTAGCCGGGCTACTGACTGCCCATTACCGGTTCTAGTGACTTCATCGAAAAGTCTGATTTCGAGCAGTACCGTTCGGCGACATCCATCAGCGCCCGAGTGCGCCGTATATCGGCGACGTTGTGGAGGACAACCGCTTCGAAATCACCAGCCTCCCACGCGTCGACGGCTTCGCTACTTTCTCCAAATGGATCGACTGCGCCGTGGCCGGACGCCACAAGCTCGTCGTACACTCCTGTGAGGTTGTTCTCGCTCGTATTGAACCGTGAGGAGAAGACCTCCATCACGTCGATGTACGGCAACTCAGCGAACGGCCACTCGCGTCCGTGATGACTGAGCCGCGTTCGAAGAAATGGCAGATCAAATCCGCCTTTCCAGGTTTCGCCGTTATAGGCTACGAGCTTGACGTCTCGCTGTGCGATCGTGGCGTCGACGAACGTCTTGACGGCGTCCAACAGCGCGTCCTCATCGTCGTGGATGGAGAGCGTCACTGGCGTGGTGAGGTGCTCGTTCACGCGCTGTTCGATATCTGAAGCACACGCACTCCCGTCAGTATTGAGGAATACTCGTGAGCCGATCTCGGCGTCGAAGCCGACGACAGTCAGCTGGTCAGTCGTCGAAAATCCCGTCGTCTCGATGTCGAATGCGATCGTCGCGAGTGTACTCATTGGGGTGGCTCGCTGGTTTCTTCATCGGATACTCGGGCATCGGTGCTCTGTTCGTTGAGCCGGTGTTCGAGCGCTTCGAGGCGTTCCTCGTGGTCTTCCAATGTGGCCTCCTGTTCGAGATCGATGCTGAACAGCGCCGGCACCAGCGGATTCTGATGATTCAACAGCCCGCTTGCGTCGGCGTGTTCGCGAGCGTACTCGAACAGCTGGTCGAAGCGTGGTTGATCGTGATGACGAAGCGCCCGCCGGAACTCCGCCCAGCGGTCTTCGATAGCCCGCAGCGCATCTCGATATGTCGGGTTCGTGCGTCCCATTGTTAGCGCCCCCCAGGTGCTGTCCACGCATCGAGGAGCGGACTCGTGGTGAGCGACGTCGTCTCGCCGTCAGCGGTCACGCCTGTCCCGACACCTGCCGGACTCGACGTCGACGACGGGGGTGTCGCGGGTTCGAGCCCGACCTGTGTCGCCCGCGTAGCGAGCAGCTGTCGCCAGTAGGCGAACGTGGTCTGGTAGTACGCACCGTCATCAACGGGATAGACGAGTGTCTCGAACTCGTCACCGACGAGTCGCGGCCCCATCCGGGTTTGCTCACACTCAAGATGATGATTGGCGGCCGTCGCGACCGGTGCTGTGAACTCATCGATTGTACTCCGGGTCACGAGTACCGGGACGTCGTAGCTGTCGGCGTACGTCGCTAGTCGAGCGAGGGTTCTCGCTTGGAGTGTTTCTGCGTGCTGCTCACTGAGTGTGTCGTCGCTGCGGTACTGGATGTCGGCGGCCGGCGCGACGATGAGCGACGGGGTGTGTGGAGACGAGTCTTCGCTATGAGTCGATGACTGTCGACTGGATGTGCTGGTGACGGCGGTCGATTTCTGGATGGCATGGTTTACTGCCGTCGGGAGATTGTCGACAGCGCCGTAGTGCTGATACGCGGTGAATCCGCGTGCGACGTGGATCCGGTCGAGCAACCGCTGGCTCGGTGTGATCTGAGCCAGCGTCGTCGTCGTCGCGTGCCCGTTCGCGTCAACCCAGAAGGCGGGCCCGTCGTGTAGGAGGAGATGGTCAAGCACGAGCGACTGGAGGATTGGAACGCCACGGCCGCCGTCTATGTCGAGCAGCGTAATGCCGTCGTCGAGTGACGGCAGGAGCATCTCTTCAGTGGCTGGCTCGGCGCGATCTGCCAAGCCCAGATTGCGGTCAGCCCCCCGTGTCGGCTTGTCGGCCGCCATTCGGTTCGATGGTGGGTAATCTCCCATACTCGATAACTCGTCACGCTCTCAATAAGCGACGGCGCGGCGCTTCCGGACTTCCAGAAAAGAATGTACCAGACGTCAATTCGAACTCTGTCACCGGATCTTGGGGAGTGGTAGACTGTTTCCAAGACTCTTTCCGAGGTGGCTGCTATCTTTGACCGTCGAATTAACCAACATTTCGGTATATCCCGGCAACTTGTTGGTTAATCCAGCTATCCTCATTGTGACGCACCTCGTCGATGATATCTCTAGATATGATATTCCAGAATATGATTATTCAGAATATTTTATCTCACGCCTACTAATTCAGTACTACTCGATATTTGGATAACTCCGAAGAGATGGTTCGGAAACGGTACTCACATATTGAAGCTGGAGAGTTCGGTGATCCCGCTGCTGAGGCGATCGAAGACATCGACAAATAACCGGCGTTTCGATTGTTATTAAGTACTGGCCGTATTCATATAAAGTTTATATAGTAGTGAGCCGTATCATGGCATATGAGCCGTGAGACGGAATCGAACGCCACCCATGGTGTGTCCATATCCGTTCCAATACCCGCCGCAGACGCGGATTTGTTCAAAAGCAAGGCAACGAACGACATCTTGCTATTTTTAACGAACCACCGATTCAAACAGTTCTCACAGCGCGAAGTGGCTGATCAGATTGGCCATTCCCAACAGACGGTTCGGAGAGCGATCAATACCCTCGTCGAGAACGAATTAGTGGTTGAATCGCCCGAGAACAATCAACGGCTCGTTCAGATCAACCGAGAGCGACTCGCTATTCCGGACGACCCTCTCCTCCGAATACCGCAACCAGAGTTCCAGAAGCCCGTGAAGGCCGCCGTCGATGAACTCACTGACCGTCTCGACGGCGTCATCGGGATCGTTCTTTACGGAAGTGTGGCGCGCGGCGAAGCCGATCGGCGCAGCGACATTGACCTCTGGGTGCTCACGACGAACGATCGAGCCCCAAACCAACGAGAGGCGAACGCTGTTGGTCGCGACCTCGAAGACGCCGAGTTCGACGGGAATAGGTATGCTTACGACATCGACGTTGAGGCGGTCCACGCGATTCCCACGTACACAGAAGACATTCGGGAAATTGTCGTTTCAGGAATCCCAATCTACAGCACTACCAAGTTTGAGACGGTCGAAAAGCTCCTCCTCGAGGAAGGTGATAGCGATGAGTAACAGGTCTGATCCAACTGACATCCTCGAGTCCCTGGAGCGGGCACAAGACGCCTTCAAGATGGCGGGCCGTGGTCGAGCAGAGTTCGAGGAAGGGATTAGTGCCGACGATGACTGGCAGACTCAACTGACGAAAGCGTGCCGGCTCGTTGAGGTGACTAACACGCTTCAGGCGCAGGGAGACTACTACACAGCGATCATCGAGGTGAGTTTTGGAACCATAGAGAGATCCATCGAAGCGTACGCGCTCGCGATGTCGAACGATGAACTTCAGGACTTCAAAGATCACGAGTTCAGCTACAAACGCGCATACCAGATTGGCCTGTTCACCAAAGAAACAGCAGAAGATATGAAGGATCTGTATAGCGAGAACCGGACAGAGAGCTACTACGGCGGCGGGAGACCGACAGAAGAGCAGGCAGACGCAATGGCCAGTCTTGCCCTCGCCGTCCACCAATTCAGCGTGAACCAGATTCGGGAAGGGGGGGTCTGTCTCTGCGACTGACGGCCGCTCCGTCTTTGCCGTATATGGTATATCACTGTACCGGCTCTGTTGAAATCCTTAGAAAGTGATATATTCTGTTTAGGGTGTGGTCAGTACAGGGTACATATTTCGCACTCTGGTCAGTAGTGTATTGACACGGGGTTCGTTACAATAACAGCAGTTTCAGACGGGGTTTGTTGTAGTGAAGTAGGGGATAGTACACTTGGATGATGGCCAGCCGCTAGGTCCTGTTAGTATGGCCTATTTCTGAATTCGCAGCCTGCCCCGAACATCTATTTCAGAGGTGAATATATCTGGAGAAGAGGACTTGTACAAAGCCACGAGATACCTACTCCACGGCCTCTGAGTTACTGTATCGGCGATGTAGCTGCTGAATCGACGAGTGAGTACTCGCGATCTCGACTCGTGCCTTCTGCTTCGAGGAGGTTGTACTGGGCCATCTTCGAAAGGTAGGTCCGGACGGTGCGCTTCGTCCGCGGATCGTCGACCGCCTCAGTATAGCGGTCGTGGATCTCGCTGGGTCCAAGCGGGCCGTGGTCGCGAACAATAT
The DNA here is from genome assembly GCF_002114285.1 of Halorubrum ezzemoulense DSM 17463. Lineage (GTDB taxonomy): Archaea > Halobacteriota > Halobacteria > Halobacteriales > Haloferacaceae > Halorubrum > Halorubrum ezzemoulense. The sequence goes on along the minus strand of NZ_NEDJ01000021.1, from coordinate 38,678 downwards.
CGTAGACGACCCGCTGGTGTGGTGTGAGCGAGTCGAGACTCTTCTGCTTGATTTGGGCCCGAGCATCTTCAGCGGCGTCTAGGAGGATGTCGTTGGTGATCTCTTCGTGGTTTTCGCGATCAGCTGTGCTGGCTGCGCTGCGAAGCATCCCGATCGCAAGACGAGCGTCGCCAGCGGCGGCATCAGCGATCTGATAGAGCTGCTTGTCGGTGATGACGCCGTTTTCAAGGCCCCACTTCGTTCGAGCACTCAGAATGTCATAGAGTTGCTCGTTGTGGTACTTGTCCATCCGGACGTGTTCGCTGGAGCGAAGCCGACTCACAAGGCGGTCGTCGACGCGGCTGAACAGCTCTTCTTCTTTGTTAGCGATACAGATCACCGCGAACTGCTCCATACTGTGGAGGTCGTAGATGAGGCTCGGGTCTTCGAGTTGGTCGACCTCGTCGAGGATGACGACGGTTCGGGGGCCGTCGTACTGTTGGAGCCGATCAATGAGCTCGTCGTGGGGTGTCGACTGGCGATGGATGTCTATCGTGGCCCCGATGTCGTCGAGGATTTGGTATAGTGTCCGGAAGCGGCTGTAGTTTCGCCAGCAGTTGACGTAGGTAGCCTCGACGTCGAGAACTTCCTCGCGGAGCCGTTCGGTAACGAACTTCGAGACACAGGTTTTGCCGACACCGCTCGGGCCGGTGACAATGGCTGTGTCAGCCGGCTCGCCGTTCGTGATCGGTTCGAGAACGCTCGAGAGGTGGTTAACTTCGGCGTCGCGATGCTCGACTTCTCGAGGGACGAACCCGGCGCGGAGGACGCGAGCATCACGGATCATTTGTTTCTGCCAGAGTAATTTCCGGTCTGGTTATAAAAACCTCACCGGGTCAGTTCCAGAAAGACCCCCATCGCCGTTGAATTGCTTCTCCTGTAGTGTCGCTGTCCCCCGATTTTGATTGTGGAAACGCTCCGTTTCCGGAAACGTCCGAAAACTCACTCGGCGCTCTCTAAAACGCTAGCAGGTGAGGGTATGAATTACGGCCTTCGGTTGCTAGAGAGAACACCATCTAGAGGCGGAAAACCAAAGAGTGGAATTGCGGATTCCTACTCCCGGTTTCGCCCCGTGCTTGGTATTATTTCCTCAATGCGGTCACGGCCCGGTTAGTTCCGGCGCTTAGAGCCTTTCCTCAAATTCAAAGTCGGCATCGTATCCATCTCGAATGAATACCGCCGGGTTCTCTGACGGTCTAACAAATGATTGCTCAACCACATCCTCATACCTGCCAATATCGAGGATTTCGTCCAGTCTCTTGGAGGCGATATCCTCAAATCCGCCCATGTGACCGTAGAAATCAAGCCAGAGGGATTGACTATCGAAGTCGTTGACGTTGCCGCTGCTGGCTTGGAATAGCCCACTCCCGCCGACTACGATGACCTTTCGCATCATTCGACTAGCTGCGACGTTGAATCGGTTGGGGTCTAGCAGGAACTCAGTAAGCCGGTTGATATACCCAGAGTCGGAACTCGTCGCAGAGACGATAATCAGGTCTCGTTCACGCCCTTGGAACTTTTCGACAGTATCGACTTTGACTGTGTCTGGAATTTCAACAGAAGCGTTGAGAGCGTCCTTCTGCCGGTTAAACGGCACGACAACTCCCACAGTAATCTCCTCACGAGGGTTTGTCTCTTCTGTGTGTTCTTCAACGATATCGTAGTGTGATAGAATCTCTTCGATTATTGCCTGCTCGATTGGGCTACGTTTCTCTGCTGACCCATCAGTGTGCTCAAGCAGAGAGATTTCAGTTGACGGGTCGAGCACCGGTGAGAGAGGGTCGGGAACGTCGCCTTCAGGATCCGGGAACGGGTCGTGGTTGGCACGACTCGTAAGCTCGATATCGTCTTCCTCATAGACAAGGTCTGTGTGCATTTGCGCCGCGTCTTCGGGAAGCCGATACGTGAAGGTGAGTTGATGTAGTGGAATTGTCTCACCAGGGTTGTCCAACTCCGGAGGATCCCGGCGGATATGCTCAATCTCGTCAGTATCGATATCACCACGGAGGAACCGGTGGAAATTGAGGGCGGACAAAAATGGGGTTTGGAGTTCGATTGTTCGCCGGTCTTCACTCTCCCAATCATGGGTTTGAATCGGCTCCATTTGCCGGTGGTCCCCGACAAGACCGATTTGCCCACTCTGCCGGAGGAACGCGCCAACGAGCAAGTACAGCGGGAGGTCAATCATGCTCGCCTCGTCGACAAGCACCAGATCGGCGTATCGTGCTCGCCCATCTTCCATCAGAGTCTCTCCGTCACTATCCGCTGTATATTCCCCCATCTTGTCGATAGCACGGTAGAGGGAGGCGGGGGTTCCAGCCATCACTAATTGGCTAGGCACCTCAGCTGTGGAGTCGTCAACATACCTGGTGTATAGCTCTTCGAGCCGGTCAGCAGCATCAGGATCACTGTAGTGAATATGTTCAACTGACTCGTGATCGACCCCTTGACCCTCTGCTGAACAGATGCGAACGATTTCGAGGTCCTCAAAGTCGGTATTGAGGTCCTCTTGGAGTTCAGCAACGCTACGGAGGGCTTCATCGACCGCGTCGTGTGACAGCGCCGAGATCAACCCAACGAACTGCTCAGAATCGGTCGAAGTCCTCTCTCTGGCGAATACACGACTCAACATCGTCGGGGCGAGCGTAAATTTCGTCTTACCTGTCCCGGGTGGCCCCTGAAGAAGCATCACTCCGCTATCTGTGTCAGTAATAAAACCATGCTGGTCGGCATTCGGTCCAGGGTCCTCCTCTTCTGCCGGAGCGGGGAGTGACTCCTCCAGAAGGTCAATGAACTGCTCCACTACATCAGGATGGATTCCATCAACAGAGAGGTCCTCCCTGCTATCATTGAATACCTGCGCGATGCGTTGATAAATGACATTCTCATCAATTCTATCGGGGTGTAGTGCTGTTGCTGCCCGGGACTGTGGGATCATATCCACACTCGGATCTAACACATATCTAAGCGGGTCACTACCGGCGGATTCTTCAAATAAAATTCCCCAATCATCCTGATCGTTTTCAGAGGCGGCTACCCAATCCTGGTGGCTCACACAGTACATCTCGTCGTCCGAATCGCCTCGCGGCCAATCTCCAAGCACAGAACCGGTTACAGTACCGGCGTCAGTATCAACCTCATCAACGACGGTTGTCGCGTGGTGTTGTATATTCGCTGGGTTGTCTCGGTAGACGACTTCGGGGATTTCCCCATCACCGGTCACCTGTGTAAGGACAGACCAGTCATCAATAGAGAGCGGGTTCGGCGCGACACTGGTGTGCCCGTCGGGATCATACGGAGTGCGGTCGTATTTCAGAAGTTCTCCGTTGATAAATGCATTTTCCCACCCATTATCGTCAGTCTCGATTCGCGGGTTCGTATTTTCAAAGATGAGTGAGTTGCCAGATGCCGCCCGTTCAACGAGAGGTTGCCTGTAATAGGATTCTTGTTTGTTCTTCTCCGCCCAGAATTCTAACTGCTGATATTCGCGGACGGTGTCGGCAAGACTCCGTGGTGTGAACTGGATGTTCCGGAAGTCAGAAACATCTACTGGCTGTTTGTCGACGAACGAATCCTTGTTCCAGGTGCTTCGTTCGATATGCCGAACCGCGAAGGAGAACTGTCTCGCGAGAAGTTTCACATCATCTTCTGTAATCCTCGTGTTGTGGTCATTGGACCGATACAGGAAATCCCGGATGAGTTCTGGGTCATCACTTGCCGTCGGGTCAAGTTCATCGCGGACGCCCCAAAGGTAAGCCGGGGGAATCTGTTCTGTTTCTCGGTTCCGGACCGGATACGCCCAAGTAGCGAGATTATGACTACTCGAGTCAACCTCTCTTGGAACGCTATGATTTAGCTCAATCCCACCTGTAGGGTGATTGTGTGAGACGAGTCCGTCGAATAATCCACGGCGGAACAGTTGGGTGACATCAACTTCTCTGTCCGAATTCCAGGAAGTAACCCAACTGAACCAACCGCTATCATCCGTAGTAGTATCCGTCTCCTGGCGGCAGTACTGTGCAGTTGTCTGGAGAAATCCGAGTCCACTGAACCGAAACGCGTACCGCTCACGGAAATCTTGCTGGAGAACGGAGACCATCTCCTGATCGATCGCCGGCCGGAGTCCGAGTAGGGTTCTGACGGCTTCAGACCCGTGAATATCCGGACAGCGACGTAATGCGGCGAGCAGCGATTCTCGCTGCTGGTAGCTATAAAAGTACAGGTGTGGGAATCCAACAGACTCCGAGAGGCCGTAATCACGGAGATCAGGGGCAACTGCCGAAATCGCTTCACCTAGTTCCGCGAAGAAATCACGGAGTAGTCGTTGCTCCTGATAATCCTTCGCATCGGCCTCGGTGTGAATATCATCCACAATCTCCGTCGCAAACTCGCGGGACCCGGTCTCGCTGTTTTCAACGAGCGCATTCAAAATCGTGATTCGGTTCAGAGCATGGTCATGCTGGACGAACAGATATACCTTAATCAGGCTTCCAGAGGGGTAGTCCGCGCTGTCTGGGTAGTTCTGACCGTGATCATCCCGCGGAAGATTGTACCCCGTCCCTTGGAGGTGATGACCAAACAAGTCGGGATCGCTCCCATATTCATCATTGAGCTCTGTAAGAAAGTGGAACGCAATCTGGGTCCGCATCTGCAAGTTTGTGATGTCTGTCTGCTCACGGACGGCTGCCACTAATCTCTCGTTGCGAGGTTGCAGAGCTGAAGAATCCGTATGGGAACCGTCCGTTCCTGGCTGCTCAAATAACAGTGCGAAATCCTCGAGATCAGTAACACCGCCGTCCACATCGATTCCTTCGAGAGCTTCCTGAGTAGCAGTATCGAACCCGAGCAGTTCGAGTCCCTTTGACTCGACGCCACGAGTCATACACACAGATTCGTATTCGCAGCTCGCACACCGGTTATCAATTCGGTTCCGTGTTTCCTCAAACGGCGTCTCGAGGACCTCATCGAATTCATTCCCTGCTTGGAGTTTGAGGTCGAGTTTAGCGAGATACCGTGAATAGTCGAAAGAGTCCACATCTCTGATTCCGCTACGGAAATTGTTGGTCTGCGTAATGACTGCCCCGTAGATATTATCGAGTGAACAGTGGATGCCTGCGTCTTCAGCCGTCTGTTGAAGCAGACTCGCGTATATGGCAGCCTGGTAGGAGTGCTGGACTTTGCGTTCGTCCGAGTTTTTCAGTTCTGTAAGGAGAATTCGGACTGAATCTTCAGTTGGCGCAATAAACACAATATCAGCACTTCCGGATACTTCATACGCCCCGACTGTACCCGAAAGACTAGGCTGATGTAAGACGATGACGTCGTCATCCGGGTCCCGAGATGCTGCATTTTGTATCAACGTCCGCACTGATGACTCCGGGACGTCACGTTCAGCACCGATTCGTCGATCGTAACCATCCCAGTCGCTCTCTTGAGGGCCAATAAACTCGTACGTGGCCTCGTCCAGCATATCGAGTTGGCGGTGCTCGAAATTAATCCCTTCCCCAGTCAGAACGGGATTTTTCTCATCAGTCTCCCAGGGCCGGCTATTGAGTTCGTCCTGCGCTTCCTCATCGTATTGCCAGTGTAGGAACATCTGGCAGGAGTCGACGCCAAAATATTTCGCAACAGTACTGGGATGTAGGGTAGGCCGACTCAATGGCATGAAATTCCATCTCACGTACAGCCATAAAAAATGAAAGGGGTTCGTAGATTGTCTAGATTCACAGAGGGATTTATACAATCAATACGCAAGCGCATTCTATCGGTTGATTCAGGTTTAGAGGGGAAAAATATCGTTGCTCCCGTGTGACTACACTCTCTGTATCTCGCACGCCGATTCTATCAGTTCTTAAGGATTTCAACAGAGCCTATCGACCTGTACAGGTCACTTGAATTTGACTCGTTCTGCGGGCAGTAACACAAGAAATTTGTTCTATTTAACCAACAATATATTCTGAAGACTCCCTTTGTTGGTTAACTAGGTAAGGCCAGATCCTCTGGTTATCAAGCCCATTAACCTCGATCACTTGTCTGGTTTTGTCCCAGTCCGCAGATTCTCGCGGTACTCAGCCCACGCCCCGTACATTTCGATCTGCTCGTTTTTCGACATTGTCTCATCGGTGTCCGGGTCAAAGAACGGAAGCTCCTCTTTCTCCGGCATCGCCATCACTTGGCCGAGCGGATAGAGCTCAGAGTAGTAGTTTTCTAGGACCCATTCCTCACCGTGATCTTCGACAGCTTCGGCAATGAATGGGACTGCTTCCGGGTACTCGTCGGCAAGGGTATCGGGCATTGTGGACTGTAGTGGGAAGGGTAGCGGGCTTACGCGTCGGTGAACTCAGCAAGCGAGTGGTTGGGACTGTTGTGGTTCCACTTTCCGATCTGAATAAGATCGAAGGTCTCGATGTCGTCTTCAACAGCGGCGTCAAGTGTGGCAGTAATGTCGGCGGGGAGACTGTCGACACGGATCGCCGTCACTGGGTGACCTCCAAGCTTGTAGCCGGTTGCGAGACTTGTGGGAGAGACGACGATTACCGTATCACCATCGACAGCGTCGAGGGCGAGTTGGGCATCCCGATGCTGGAGGACGGTCGCATCCAGCTCATCGACAGGGAAGAGACAGGCCGCTGTCCCGTACTCAATACTTGCCCTCGCCGAATAGAAATGCCCTTCGGACATAATCAACTTCTTCTATATGCTCTAAAGACATTAATATTGCGGCGCCAAGCAATACCAAGCTATGCGACTCGGGCAGCCCGTAGCTTGATTATTCACCCCGTTTCACCGCTGTATGTGGCTCGAACCCTGTACGAGAGCACCGCGGCAGAACTCGCAACTGGCTCTGTTGAACATGTTTCGTACGATACCGCACCGGATGCTGCTGCTGAGTGGCTCGTGACGAACGGCTACGATGCGGCGCCAGTTGATCGGGACGGCGACCCAGTTGGATTCATCCACGAAGATGACGTCGACACCGACGATACTGGTGACACGCTTGAGGCGGCCCTCACGCCGCTTACCATTGACTACATGATTAGCGGTGACACGTCGTTCGCGGAGAGTCTCGCGGCGTTAATCGAGGAGCCGGTCTATTTCCTTGGGGGCCACAACCGGATCACCGGAATTCTGACGCGTGCAGATCTAAACACACCCCCTGCGCGGATGTATCTCTTCGATAGGATCACATACCTGGAAGAACATTTGCGAGAGGTCATCTCGGCGGAGGTCCCCGATTGGAAGCAGACTCCTGTGAGTACCGACGAAATCGATGGTATCGAAGCCCGGTATGCGGATGCCAAAGCGGCCAACGTGGAATTATCAGAGATCCACTACGCCCAATTTTCGACACTCAGTACAATCGTGTCGAGCGTCGACGCCTGTTGGCAAGAGTGCGGATTTTCAACGACAGGTGAGGCGCAGTCGCGGCTTCACGATATTACGGAACTCCGGAACGATGTCGCCCACGCTAATCTACTTGTCGAGAACACGGACAGTGACCAGTTTTTGAGTAGTGGCCGCACGACTGAGAACCTGTATACACTCCTTGAGGACATCGAGCAGATTCTGACCAGCCTACAGGACGGTGGGTATGCTCCGCCGACCGCCGCTGAGTAGTCCTCGAACCAGCCACGTGGCTCTGTTGAAAATATATTTTCAAATCCAAAACCGGCGGAGACAGCCGTTCGCTGAGTATTGCTTATTTCTCGCGTCGTTCCCGGCACATTCCACAAAAATCGTCGACCTCATTTACCGATGAGACCTCAATTGTCTCCTCAAACGAATCCTCCTCTGTAAAGGTCTGTGCCCACCCGCAGTAATCTGGTTCAGTGAAGTGCCACATCTTGTCTTCCTTACGTGAAGCTCTCATACGGTTTCATTACCGGCATTGCTGAAAAGGATGTACCCTGTAATCACAGCAAGTCATTTTTTGCACCTGTTGAGTGCTTCCATAAAGCCACCCACATCCAACTACTATTGCGCTTCGCCGTATCCACTGTCGTATGGATGACTCAGCGGTAGGTGTTCTTTTGGGACTCGCCTGTGGCGACGCCCTCGGTCGTCCGGTGGAGTTCCAGCAATCAGCCTCAATTCAGCAACGGCACGGCCCCGTCATGGACATGCTGGCCAATGGGACGCATGGCCAACCTGCTGGCACGATCACGGACGATACCGAGATGGCGTTGTGTGTGGCTCGAAGCCTCGCTGATTCGGGCCACTTCGATCCCGTTGACGTCGCAGACCGATTCGTCGAGTGGTATCAATCAGACCCGTTCGACATTGGACTACTCACTAGCACAGTCCTCAGGCGACTCCGAGATGGTGACGCGTGGGATGAGGCTGGGATCGATGAGTGGAAACACCTCCCAGAGGGATCCAATGCGGGCAACGGCAGCGTCATGCGATGTGCCCCGTACGGGATCGCGTTTGCTGGTGAGTCCGATGCACTCGTGACTGCGAGTCGTGCTTCCTCGGTTATCACGCACGCCGACCCGCGCTGTCAGTGGGGATGTGTTATCCTGAATGGGACGCTTGCTGGCCTGCTTACCGGTACGGACCAGCCGCTTGCGTCCGCGCTTGATCTCGCAGAGAATGGGCCTGCTGAACTCCAGAGTGCGTGTGAAGCTGTTCAGGCAATTGTGGAAGGGTCTGAGTCTCCGGCAGATCTTGAACTCGCTAATTCGGGTTATGTCGTCACAACACTTCAAGCGGGACTCTACCACGGACTGACTGCTGAGAGTGCGGAGGGTGCCATCGTCGATGCGGTAATGTTGGGTGGTGATACAGATACGATTGCGGCCGTTGCTGGGGCTGTTGCGGGGGCACGGTTTGGCGCGTCCGAACTTCCTGATCGCTGGCTCCAGGCAATCGATGAGACGGCTGAAATCAGAGAATTGGGCCAGCAACTCGATACGATGGAAATCTCGCTTCCTGAGTCAGTCGTAGAGAAACTTTCCAGTGGCCAATTTGATTTACAAGCCTAATTTAGAACCTTTAACCAACAACTGGGGATATTTCGAGCTATTGTAGGTTAAATCGACTACTCTACTTCATCAGTTTCGGCCCGTCCGTGCCGTCTATCTATCTCATCAAGCATATCGAGTGTCTTTCGGATTGATGCTCGAACCGCATCGCTTCGATTGACGAATTTTCCCTCGTCACCGACGTGTTCATCGAGGTCATCAAGCAGTTCTTGGGGGATCTCGACGCTAACCTTTGGCATACCCTCGTATTCGCAGAGGAATATCTTCATAGTGTCGGCCAGTAAATCGGATGCGCCTAACTGATCGTTACATCACGTAATCCCGCTTTCAGTACCTGAGACATATTTGATATGATAACCATTGAGCACCCTGACAAACCCACGTTTTCAAGTGATTCGTTTGACTTGATTTTCTGGGGCACCCCAACTGAAGTACAGAACACATATTTTTAATCGTAAGTGGGTATGATACTCTGATATACACAATGCCTGAAAGTGAAACTGAGGTCCTTGATTACTATCCTTCAGGATGGAGTGAGGAGATTCACGACGAGTACTACATTGAGTGGAGATCCGATGATGATGAATCAATTCTCGTCCGTCTTGACGGCACAATGGGCGATGACGACTATTCTGTCACCCCGATCACCGGCGTGAATACGGATGGTGAGGAATTCGTAACACGGCCGATATCTCGGCTATCACGAGAAGAAGCGTTCGACGTCGCAGCGACGCTTATCTATGCGATGAATGGAGTTGCGGGACGGCTTAACGGCGAAGATGAGTTTACAGGTGACATCACCGACGAAGCTTAGCCCCAGCAGGCCGAGCTAGTTTTCCTACGTCGTTTGAATAGAAGCGTTACGAGAACTCCGGCCGCTCAGCATACGCGATCGGATCGCGTGACCCGGCATTCCGGAACGCCTCTAAGCGGAACGCACACGCATCACACGTCCCACAGGCCGGCTCCTCGTCGCGGTAGCACGACCATGTGATGTCGTACGGCACACCAAGTTCTAACCCCCGCTCGGCGATCTCCGTCTTCGACCACTCAACGAACGGCGCTTTCAACTCAATCTCTGTCTCTGGTTTCGTCCCGACGTCGATCACGTTCTGAAAGGCGTCGAAAAAGGCGGGGCGACAGTCGGGATACCCGGAGAAGTCCTCAGAGTGCGCCCCAATGAACAGCGCCTCCGAATCAGTCGCCTCTGCGTACGACGTCGCCATCGACAACAGGTTCGCGTTCCGGAAGGGGACGTACGATGTCGGAATCTCGTCGCTCTCCATATCCGCGTCAGCCACATCCATCTCTTCGTCCGTCAGACTCGATGCCCCGATCTGCGAGAGGTGCCCCGTCTCGATATGGAGAAAGTCAGCCGCGTCAACTTCCTCAGCAAGCGCTTTCGCACACTCGTACTCCTTGTCTTCAGTTCGCTGCCCGTACGACGTGTGGAGGAAGTACGGCTCGTACCCCCGCTCGATCGCCTCGTAGACGGCCGTCGCACTATCCATCCCGCCAGACACCAGAATCACCGCGCTTTTGTTGCTCATATCTGCTCAGTTATGTCGAATTGATTATCGCTCTGTTCACCACACCGCACTCGCGCACCTCGCTCTTCCGACCGGCGTCTGAGAGTGACGTGCTCATGTTCCCGGTGCGTCGTTCCATAGGTCCACGTGGAGGCGCGGCGTGTACCGGTAGCCGTACTCCATCGCCAGTTCAGCGACCTCGCTTCGCGTCCCGTCGAGTTGCTCGCGCGTCATGCCCTCCGGCATCAACAACACGTCATCATCGGCGACGGTCGTCACCGTCGCTTCTCGCACTCGATCAACCAGGTCCGTGATCTCCAGGAGGTCCGACTCGTCGGTCACGACGAACTTGAGTTGGGTCTCGTAGTTGTCGACCATCTGGGACAACGCATCCATGTCGATCCGGTTCTGTTCGTGTTTCTCTTCCCACTCGCCCTCTCCTTTCGGGTCACGCTCCGGTGTCGGCGTGCTGCTCGCCAACTTTGGGCTGATACTTGCCAGATCGATCGGTGCGTCCCGATGGATCGTCCCGTTCGTCTCCACCGTCGTGTGATACCCCCCTGCGTCAAGCCGTTCTAAGAGCTCGACTGACTCCTCGTGGATGAGTGGTTCCCCACCTGTGAGCACGACGTGGCCAGCCTGTTCGTGGGACTGTATTTCCTCCACGATAGAGTCGACGTCGCGCCACGCCCCGGTCGGCTCCCACGAGGTATGGTACGAATCACAGAACCAACACCGCAGGTTACACCCAGAGGTCCGTACGAAGACGGAGGGGACGCCTGCGAGCGTTCCCTCGCCCTGTAACGAGTAGAACACCTCGTTGATCGGGAGGCCCTCACCAGTCGTGTCAGCGTCTGTTGCGGGCTCCTCGATATCGCTAGCGACCGGCATCAGTAACTCGCACAGAGCTCACCGGTTTCGCTCACCGACACCGACACGTCCGAGACGGTGTCCGGGAATGTATCGAGCATGCGTTGTTCGAGGAGGACGCTCATCACCTCCGCCGTCGGCGGGTGCTCCAAGACGACGAGCGCGTCGCCGTCGCCGGACGCTTCGAACGCGTCGACGAGCGGATCGCCCTCTTCGACGAGGAACCGGTGGTCCCACGCGTCGATGACGTCCGTGACGTCGCCTTTGTCGACGACCCACCCCTCCTCGGTGAGTTCCCCGGTCACTTCGACGGTGATCTCGTAGTTGTGCCCGTGTGGCCGCGAGCACTTCCCGTCGTGGTGGAGGATTCGATGGCCCGAGCTAATTCGGATAGGGTTGTCGTCTCCGATTTGGAGTGTTCGTTGGCCTGCTTCCTGAAGCACATCTGCTTCGGATTCGTCTCTTGATATACTCCGAGCCATACTCGAAGAATATTCGGGGAATATATAAATATTGAGTTTCGATACCCCACCGATGGAACGGCAGCACCACTCACAATCGTCTCTCCATCGACTCTCTCGTCGCCCACTGGCATCATCTCCAGCCGGGCCGCAGCATAGCACCGCACGCAATTGTATGGTCACTGACGGTGATGACAGTTGATGCAGACTGAAGACACTCGTGCGATCTTCACTGCCGTGTTCGCCGGCTCAATCGTCCTCGCAAACGTCCTCGCAGCGAAACTTACGTGGATTGAACTCCCCGGACTTGGCGGCGTCGCCGTCCCTGCCGGGTTCGTTGCGTTCGGTGTCGCGTACCTCGCTTCAGACCTGCTCGTCGAGTACCACGGGAAAGAGTACGCTGCGACCGTGGTCAACGGAACCGTCGTCACGCTCGTCATCGCGTATGCGCTCGTGTTCCTCGCCATTTGGATGCCGTCTGCGCCGTTCTACGGCGGCCAGGAAGCGTTCGTCTCGACGCTTGGTGGTTCCGCCTCGATTATCCTCGCCTCCGTCGTAGCGCTTGCCGCTGCCCAACATCTCGACGTCCGACTCTTCGCTAATCTGAAGAGTCGCACCGGCGGTCGGCATCGCTGGATCCGGAACTGCGGTTCCACGGCAATTAGTCAAGCCGTGGACACAGTCGTGTTCATCACGCTCGGCTTCGCTATCTTTCCGGCACTCGGCCTTGGCGGGGACCCGACGTGGGGTTGGGCGCTCGTGTCGATCGTTGCTGGGCAGTACATCGTGAAACTGCTTGTCGCGCTGATTGATACGCTCCCGTTCTACGCCGTTACGGAGTTCGTGGAGCGGCCGGCTTAGATGTAATCTGTGCTGAATGAAGACCAATCTCCGATGCTGTATCAAAGCAGAATATCGAGTATAGTGCTCGAGAAGCGTGTTCGACATGGTGTAATAAATAGCAAATATACTCGACACTACAGGCTACATAAATAGCAGATTAATATTATCGGGATAGGTATATTTCTACTTTCGTGGACCGAATGCGGTCTTCATACATTCTAGTCGGGAAAAGATATAAGTTACAGCTGAGCTTACCGCAGCTCGTCATATGTTGTACAGGCGACGATCGTTATCAACACCACACGGGGAGTTAGAGACACCTGTTCTCTTTCCAGTCCGTAACATCGGGAAGCGATCAAGCGATAACACCCCAGAGTACACGGATGAGATCCCTGACCTCTCGACTGCGATGGTTAACGCTCGGTCGATACGTCAGCGCGAACCACAGTGGGACAGAATACAGGACGGTCAGACCCTGCGGAGTGAGATGGGGGTACCCAAGTCTACCATTATTTTCGCCGATAGTGGTGGATTTGATTTCCGCTCTGAGGAACTAGACACCACCCCAGAGAAATCGCTCGAAACACAGCAGGCAATCGAAGCAGATATTCTTGGGACAGTCGACGTTCCACTTTCGCGTGAGAATAGAGAGCGAGAGAACGACCGACGGGCAGAAGAGAATATACAGCGGGCACTTTCCGCGAGTGATTCGCATAACGGCGACGGCTTACTTTTCGCTAGTGTACACGGGTACGACCCTGAGACAATACAGAACGGGATTCGATATCTTGAGAAAAACGGTGAATTCGACGGGTACGCGCTCGGTAGTCTCGTTCCTATCAGGACCGACTATGAGAAAGTCACAAAACTGATATTAGCTGCGAGGCGAGCAACTGATAAGCATCTCCATGCGTACGGATTGGGCGGCCTCGTGTATCAACCATTACTGCTCTATTGCGGAGTGGACAGTTTCGACTCAAGTGCGTTTATCCGGAGTGCTGGTAACCGGAACTACCTGATTCCTGGATTCGGAGGGGAGGAACTCCGACATATCAAGGATCTTGAATATCTACCTTGTGCTTGTCCGGTCTGTAAGGATCGCACACTTGACGATGTCCGTAAGGACCGTGATGCTCTTGTGAAGCACAACTTGTGGGCACTCGCACTCGAACTTCGTCGCTTCCGGTACATGGTGGAAGCAGGCGAGGATGTTGAATCATACCTCGATCTTCGCTTCCGTGGCAACGAAGTTACAGCTCGGGCCTACAAACTAGCGAAACAACAAGTTAGGAGGCTCGCATGAGTGACGAACGCCCTACCGTTCGACCGGTTAACCTCGGCCGACTGGTCGAACTAACTCACTTGTGTCGGGACGGCGCACAGTCAACGGATGACGCCGTTGATACACTCGACGTGAGCAAACGACGTGCACGAGAAACAATCCTCGAATCGACGCGCATCAATCTTATTGAAGAAATATCTGCCGAGGAAACCTACGCGACAACGTCCGTCGGTGAGCGTTTTATCGATGCCGTCGAAGCGAGCGATTGGGAGAAAGTCAGCTCGGTTCTACAAACTCACAGTCCACACTACGGTGAGTTTCTCGGTCTATTCGAAGATGGTTGTACCATCGAACCAGATGTGGCGCTGGAACTGCTTGAGGACCAAGCCGAGTTTACCACCTACGAGTATAACGAGACATCATTAGATGTCATCGGGGCTTGGGCACAACGCCTCGGCGCAATCCAAAGAAACGCGTTCGATGGGACCTTCTATGCAGTCGAAGAAAGCGAAGTACCGCCAAACTTCCCGTACGTGTTGCTGTCTGTTGCTGACAGCCTAGAAGAAAGTGCTGGCGTGAATCTGAAGAAGCGGTATCTCTCGATCCCCGAACTTCGTGAACATACCTGTGAGCGCCTCAGTTGTGACCGTGCTGCGTTCGACGACGCCCTGCGGACGCTCGCGCAAGAAAATATCGGTCGGATAGAGCTCTCCGGAGCACCGATCGACACCGGCGCGAAGGAAGCACGGTACGGGCTCAAGACGATCGAACTGGCCGACAGCGACAGCGGACTCGTCACTACCAACCAGTCTTCAGAGCAGGTGATGCGTGGTGTCGAACAGCTCGGTAAGCAATACTACTACCTCGCGGTGTACGACCGCAACCTCCAGTTCAACAACAATGACGACTGACAATTTCGAGATTACAGACGAACAGCGCGATTACTCATCCCTCGGTCTCGACCAGAACCCGTTCCCCTACAGCCCAGTACCCTCGGACAATCCTGAGGTTTACTGTGGACAGGATCACGTAGCGGACGCGGTGAGCGATACCGTCTCATCGGTGCTCAGTACCGGAAAATCGAAACACCTCGTCATAACCGGAAAGTACGGAAACGGGAAATCACACACCCTCAAATACGCACGCTCGCTCGTCCGTGACCGCGAAGATGTTCTCGTTGGATATGTCGCTCAGCCCGGAGAAGGGTTCCTTGACATCTATCACGAGTTCATGTACGATCTCGGCTTCGATCGTGTACAGGAACTTGCGTACGAGTTCCTTTCTCATGTCGCCCGGAAGCATACCGAGACGAATCCGATGGGGGCAGCCTCGATGAAATCTCTGATCGACGAGGGAGATATTCTGCTCTCAGCACTCGTTCCAAAAGCTGTCCAACTGCTGAGTGACGTCACAAAATTCGCAGACTTCGCTCGGGCGATTGTACATATGGTCTATGAGGACACGAACCTCTACGCGTGGCAGTGGCTCACCGCAGAGGGAATTCGGTACGAGCAGCGCAAGGAGATGGAGATTCACAGCGCGCTTGACGATGACACGATGGGTGTGCGTGCGTTTACTGCGCTCAAGAATATGCTTCTGGAACTCGGGTATACTGGCGTGTTCGTCTTCGTGGATGAGTTCGAAAGCGTGGCGCGACTCTCCCCGAAGAACGAACAGGCGACGCTCAACAGTCTACGCCATTTGATGGATCAGAACAGTTCCGGACTCAGCATGATGTTCGGATGTGCTCCGGAAGTCTGGCAGGACATCATGAGCGAGTACCACGCGTTTTCCGAGCGGATCGGTCGAGAGGTTTCCCTCCAACCGATGACAGAAGACCACTTGAAAGACCTCGTCGATTCTTACCTTGACCTTGCCGCCGGTGAAGCGGTTTCAGTGTTCGATGTCTTCGAGGAAGATAGCCTCCAATTGATTTTACAGAGTTCACAGGGGAACGTTCGACAGGCGCTTTCGATCTGTAGCTACACGGTCGATGATGCCGCCAAGCGGGGGAGGGCAAACATTGACAAAGAGATCATTCAGGAAGTCGTCTCGTAGAATATTCTGCTTCCATTGGGAATCTCGTGATCCCAATCTGTCTTTGTTAAATGAACGAAACAACGCATATGATGCCATACGGTAGGTGGAGGATCACTCAGACTCGAATTCATCTTGTGGTGGTACTTCCTCTGCTCGCCGACATAGTTCTTCGATAGTTTCCGGGCGAAGAGCATCGACAGTATCGATATATCGAGCGAAGTTCTTCATATATTGCCCCTTGAGTCCAACTACGATCGTGCCATGCTCTTTTGCGTCCTCTGTCCGGGCAGGGATAGATTCGATATTGTCAAATTGGTCTTCGACAAGTTCGCGGTTGAATACCACACCAATTCGGTCGGAACGTACCTCCTGAACCATCTCATCGATGTCGATACTGGTGTAATAATCCTTCCCGAGGGTAAAGAAGACGATATCGTAATCGGCCTCTTGAAGGAGGTGTCGTAGGTCTTTTTGGATATCAAGTTTCGCAGATCGCTCTCTTATATCGCTAACGTTCATTGAACTGAACGTTACCTCATAGGGTGGGAGATACTCGTCTTCTGCGACAAGGCCAAATCCAGCACTCACGAAGTAACGGTCAACGTCGTGGCCTTGTCGCAGAAGCCATCTAATTGCACTCTTGACGTGGTTTTGCTGGCGTCCCGTGTACAGGTCGCGTGCCGCAATACTTGGCACATTATCACGAGCGAGGAGGCCTTCACGAGAGAACTGGAGAGTTTCCTCTTCACCGAAAATGGGCGCGTCGTCTGGTATCTCCTTCGATCCTGAACACTGGTCGATGACAAGGATGTCCAATCCTTTTTCGGTATCGATCTCAGGTGGATGAGGCACGAAATCGTCGCTGGCTGAATAGTTCTGCCCGCAGACCTCGAGTATTTCATCACGCAAGTCTCGAGGGTTGCTATTGGTGTGTACCTCGCAACCGTTTTTCCGAGCAGCCGCTACGGTTTCTTCGTCAAGCCCATCATCCGAGGTGTGTACAAAGAGGTGTTGGTACCTCGCTGCTTGTTCGCCGACGTTTGCTGCCATACGATCTGGGGCGAACGAGACGAGCGAGGGAGTTTCTTCCCACCACTCACTCACACCGTTCGCATCTAGTACACCAATCTCTGCGACCGGAAGGTCATGTGTCTGAGTCCAAAACGAGGAGTATTTGTCGCGCAGATAGTCTTCAACAGTTTCGTAGCCACTGAGGGCCGCATCACCCTGGGTCGCGACGAGGATCTTCGGAAGGTCTTCTTCGAATTCATCGTAGAAGCGGCGTGTATTGTGGAACCCTCGTCTCCGATTCCGATCGTTCCCTCGGAAGATACAAACCTCGATACCATGCTCTGTACAGATTGGACAGTCACATTTCTCCCACGGACGACTTCGAAGGGTGTCTTGATACTCTTCGAGCAGGCCGTCGTCACCGATCCAAGTAGCATAATCCCTGACAATCGCCCAGACTCGGTCATAGTCACTGACGACATACGGCTCGTCCAAACTGGTCTTCGCGTGTGGGAACGCCTCGAATACGTCTACCGCCGTGCTAAGCAGTTCGTCGTATTTCTCGAACGATACTGGGGCAGCCGAGGTATCTTTCCGCAGGAGCTTGACTAGCTTACTACGTAGATTATCGCTGAAGCTCGCCTGAAGCTCACGTCCATACTCGAAATCCTCTCGGAACGCCCTTTCTATGTCCTGTAGGAGTGACTCGTCGTACTGGTCCTCGTGGCGGTGTTCCCGCAGATATTCTCTCGTCGCTGGTAGTACCTTCTCGGCCCGCTCGTACCAACTCTCGAGAGCATCACGAATAGAATCTCCTACATCGTATGCCCGGAGTGCTACCAGTGTTTCACGACCGCGTAGGGATTTCTCGACAGCTTCGTCGAGATCGTCTCGGCTCGATGGATAGCGAACTCGAATGGCATCGTAGCGTTCGCCGTTATCAAGGCGATAGTTCTGTCCACCCGTCCACGCCGAACGAAGCATACTGGCGCTGTCGAAACTAGTCATCCCCGAGCGACCGATCGTCTCGAACGCTTCAGTCTTCGCGAAGCCGAAGACGTGTGAGTCAATGCGGGTGTTGTGTTCCCGCTCGAACTGCTTGATCGTCTTCCCGACACTCTTGACGATTCCACGAACGTCGTGAACTGGGCTACCTGCGACCCCCCCGATCCCGAGGTAGTCATAACCCATACCAAGCACTTCCTCGGTCGCCTTACTGTATGAATCAGGGTTCCACCCTTGGATAGCAACCATCAGTCGGAACGGGTAGTCACGACGCTGGTAGAGGTCATACATCTCTCGGGCGTTCCGCAACGTCAGGTCGTAGCGGAACTCGGCGTCGTGTTCGCGATAGACCGCACGTGAATCCTGTGCGAGACGGGACAGAACGGTATCAATGTCTCCCCGAAAGTCCTCAGCGATGAACGGCTCAACTTCTATATCGGGATCAGTACGAATCGTCGGCTCGTACTCGTCGACATATGAGGGCCATTCCTCTGGCCATTCCTCGATCATAACGTCAACGACGTCGGTGATGGGATCGGGGATGTCGTCTTTGTTGAGTTCCCCATCGAACGCGCGTTCGTCAAGATAGAGCCGCCCCTTGTCCTTTCCCGACCCTAGAACGAGGTGGTCGATAGTGACGCCGACAGTAACGTCCAGTGTCTCGTAGAAGTCGAGCATATCCTCGTTTCCGTACGGTGGGAAAGGGAGCGACTTGTACCCCCAAGCCCCGCAGTCACTAATCGTTGGCAACCAATTCGGGATAGAAAGTACGGGGTCATCGTAGACACCGTACTGGGCTAGTCTATCGGCTTTGCGGTTTGTCTCTTCGACCTGTTCGCGAGATATGAGGATCCCGTCTACTGGTGTTGTTTCAGGCTCGAAAATGTCCCAGATATAATCCAGATCGCGCTCTTGACGGTTCAAGGTAGAGAGTTCGTCGTGTTCGAAATCGTAGTGGGAGTCGACTGCGTCGTCCCACTCAGGTACGTAGAACCGCACGTTAGATAGTCACCAGTAGTAGCGATGGGAGGGCATCCTATAAATCCGTTCGAAGTCCCTCACTCTGTAACTGGCACTAACTAACCGAAGTCAGATAATGTAGGGCCAGTATGGATCTGTATCGAATCCCACTGGTCAGGGCACTCTGCCTCAACTTGCTCAAAAACACCGTCACCGATCTCGTTCAAAACGTAACTGTTCGACCGAATCTTCGCGAGTTCCAAGTGGAATAACCACTTGTAGTGGACTTTAGCACGTGGCACCCATGAGCTGTCACTATCGACACCAGGGTAGAGATGATCGATCCGCTCACCGAACCTTTGTGCCGCTGGTGTGTCTTGAGTTGTCGGAACGGTTTCAACCGTGAGTTGGTGGAGAACTGCCAGCATTGGCAAACGATGCTCATAAAAAATAACCATCCAAAGAAGAGCCTGTTCGGTACACGATAGCGAATCTTTGACTCCGACGCCTAACTTTGCTCCTGAATGACTCTGCTGCAGTGCAGGTTCATACGCTTCGGTCAACCATCGCCCTCTATCAGTTAGCTCGCCCTTATCCAGAAAGTCAAGGAGTTCCAAGAGTCGAGTCACATGCTGAACTTTTCTTGACCCCACGACACCTCTGTTGAAAGCCAATGTCCGCAGATCGGCTTTCGGCTCACGCCGTCGCAACTCAAGCAACTCGCAAGCTAGCGGAAGGTCGTCCCAATCCGGCTGAACCGTCTCTAGGTGCCTGACTGACGACGTTTCCACAACTATTGGCTCTAATTTACCAACCGAAATATAATTTCCTCACGTGATTAGGGACATAGTGAGTAAGCTACTGATAATACTTAGTGAATACTGAGAGAACCTATTGGTGTACATCTTGAACAAGAATCGGTCTCCGACCTTTCCGAGTCTGGTGGGAGGACACTATTCATAAGAAAGGATAACCCGATCCGAATCAGCACCGGGCACTGCCTCCTCCACCACGATGGGAAATGTAGTCGTCCACATGGAATCAACTACGAAATCTCGGTGGAAGTCACTGGTTCTCACACCCAAGATGGCTGGGTCGTAGACAAAGGTGATATTACCTCAGTAATAGATGACTGGGACCACCGCTTCCTCCTCGAGAATGACGACCCGCTCATCGACGCCTTTGAGCAGAGCGGTGACGGTGATTCACTCGTCGTTCTCGAACACCCACCGACCGCGGAAGTGATGGAGCTCGTCTTGGAACGAAAACTCCTCGAGACACTTCCAGAGTCAGTCTCAGACATCTCGGTAGCGGTGCGGGAGACATCGGAAATCTGTGCGGGGGCGACACACTGATGCCAGTCAGTTCGACAGCTGATGAGCAGCCAGCGGACGATGTCGATGGCGCAACACTGCCGGTCAACGAGCTCTTCTACCCGCTCCAAGGTGAAGGGAAGCTCACCGGGGCGCCATCGGTGTTCGTCCGCACCAGCGGATGTAATCTCCGGTGTTGGTTCTATGACTCCTACCACACCTCCTGGGAGCCCACCCACGCCATAATGAGCGTCGACGACATCGTCGAGGAAGTCCAGTCACACGACGATGCCGGCCACGTCGTCCTAACTGGTGGTGAACCGCTTATCCACGATGACGCGGTCACGCTCCTCGAGCAGCTCGACGATCTCGGCTACCACACTACCGTTGAAACCAACGGTACCATCCACCTTGACGCCCCCATCGATCTGGAAAGCATCAGCCCGAAACTCGCCTCCAGCACACCCACCCCCGAGAAAGACCCCAAGGGCGATGGCGAGTGGGCAGACCGTCATGAAGAAAGGCGCATCGACCTCGATACACTCGGCGCACTCGTCGACGACTACAACGCACAACTCAAGTTTGTCGTCACTGGCCCCGATGACCTACCCGAGATCGAATCCCTCCTCGCTGACGTCCGATCGACGGCAGCGAGTCGCATCCCGGATTCCGACGTGCTGCTGATGCCTGAGGGGGCGACTCGAGACGAACTCGATGCCCGCCGGAATGAGGTCGCTGAACTCGCGATGGAGTACGGCTACCGGTACACGCCCCGCTTGCACGTAGACCTCTGGAACGACGCCCCCGAAACGTAACATGACGAGTACGCACTTTCAATTCGCGACTGGCGAGGTAGAATCAGACACCGACTACGAGAAGGCACAGCGGGGCGTTCGCCTCCTCTTAAATGCTGTCGGCGAGGACCCGGACAGTAACGCGCTGAGTGAGACTTGGCAGCGCCGCGTCCCGGACGGCTTCGCGACACTCACCGAAGGCCAACGGGAGGCCACGAAGCCGACAATGCGGGCCTTCGACGCCGCGACGACCGATCTCGTTGTCAAAACCGCAATTCCCGTGTATTCGCTGTGTGAGCACCACTTGTTGCCGTTCTTTGGAACAGTTCATTTGGCGTATCATCCGACAGACGAGGTGGTAGGGCCCTCGAAGCTGACTCGGTACGTCCGCTGGCAGTCACGAAAACTCACGAGGCAGGAACAACTGACGAACGACATCGCGTCGGACTCAAAGAGGAACTAGACGCAGCTACCATCTTTGTCGAAATGAACGCAACGCACCTCTGTGAGACGATGCGCGGCGTCGAGACGAGAAGCACGACCACCACCAGGGCAACTGCCGGAAAACCGACTGAGGCAGAATGTGAGCGGTTCCAAGCAGCGGTCAACCGTACGGAGGGTCAAGGATAAGCGAGCAACGAGCGGTAATCTTGGCGTCTGGGGGAACGGATAGTGCGACCGCCGCTGCTGTCGCGCAGGATGCTGGCTATGAGTTGTACATTTCGTACACGTCCTACGGCCAGCAGACCGAGAGTAAGGAGTACGAATGTGCGCAGGCCCAGGCCGAGGCCTTCGACGCCGCAGACTTCCTCCACCTGACGACGGACCACCTCTCGAAGATCGGTGCGTCGAGTCTTACTGGCGACGAGGTGGACGTCGAAGAGGCAGACTTGGAGAGCGACGAGATTCCGAGCTCCTACGTACCGTTCCGTAACGCGAACCTGCTGTCGATGGCGACGTCGTATGCAGAAGCCAACGATTGTGAGGCCGTGTCTATCGGTGCGCACAGTGAAGACTTCTCGGGGTATCCGGACTGCCCACCGGAGTTCTTCGAGGCGTTCCAGCAGGTCGTCGACGTCGGCACGAAACCGGAGACGGAGATCAGCGTCGAAGCGCCGTTCGTCGAGTTGTCGAAGACAGACATCGCCGAACGCGGTCTCGAACTCGGCATCCCCTATGAACAACCTGGAGCTGCTACCGGGAAGAAGCACCAGCGTGTGGCACGTGTGACGCGTGTGCGTTCCGTCTCCAGGCGTTCCAAAATCTCGGCGAGCGCGATCCAATCGAATACGCCGAGCGCCCCGATTATGCCGAATTATAGACGCCTCTGAACCGATTTACCTCGAATAAGGCGGTTCTGGCACTAATTCTTCTCGATCCGGGTGTCACGGAGAGTAGGGCCGGTGCGGGAGACACCGATCCTAGGGCGCCTGATGTAGAAAGCAATCTAATAATCATCCAACAATTCTAGTTTGTGAATACCTATGGTGGTTTCACTCATTCGTCTAATTGGACGACACAGCGCCGCGTAGTGGGATTCGTGGCGGTAAAAATGTGAGTTCCATCGTTGGCACTACTCCCCTTCCTCTGAAGTGGCGGACATTGATTACCGTAGCTGAATGAAATTGACGGGCAGAATCACACAATCAACCCGACTAAGTCTGGTTCAGCACATCACCGGTAGCGGAACCGGAGTACTCGACTTCGCAGTAGATGGTGAAGACGACTACTACACGTGGGACGGCAATGAGGGCGCTGAGTGGGAGATTGAGGATGTGGGTTCCTTTCAGAACATCGATGAACCGGTTCATCATGTATCCGGAAGGTGAGTTTTTCGTTTGCGAAATCGAATCACAGGACGAGGAACAGAACAACGGTCCAGTTCATTGTTGGTGCGAGTAAGACAGGAACAGAAATATCTGTCACCGAGAGTTGGCTATCAATATGTATGCTAACGATGCTGATTTCTACTCCCTCTCTAAAACCAAACAAAGACGCTTGGTCCACAACAAGCGCGTTGCGACTACTGACCAACTTCTAAATGAATTGCCAAAGGGAAAGCCTGCGGTTCGAATATTTGAACGCTCTCTCGACCAATTAGTATTGGATCAACTGGAGCAAGGCCAATACACTATCGAAGAATTAGCAAACCACTTTAGCGTACTACCCGCCGACGTTCGACGTATACTCCATAAGTATCGCCGACGTGGGTCAGACGATTTTACGAACGAGAATTTCAAACTGAACCTTCTTGAGGAGCGGCACGGTGTGATACGTGGTGTCGACAGTGACGGAAGGGCACTCTATTATACGTTTCAAACAATCCCATTCTTCGCTCGTGTAGTAGATCCAACGTTGATGTTTTCTCTATTGGGACTAGACGAGTATGTTGATACGCTCCCTCATATTGCCGAACATATTCCTAGTGGAAAAGCTACTGAACTGGATGAAGACTACGCCTTCGTGATCGGTGAATACTGGAACATTGACCCAGAGGAAGTGTTCGAATACCTGACTGAGTTTGACCGCGCATATGTCGATACATCATTACTTCCGCTACCATATATTGAAGAGGATGAGCACTATGAGCGCGTTTCTCGTCGGTTTAGGCAGGTTGAGGGAGTCTACCGTATGTTTCGTGGAACCTCAGATCACGTACAAGAAGTCGGTGAAGAATTCATGCGTCGTGTCGAACAGAATCAAGCAGGGATAGCTACTTATCAAGTAATGAGTATCGATTTTGCTGATTTTGAGTGGTATGTGGACCAGTCTGGCGACTATGCCCTTCATAATGTAATCGGAGATTGGGTAGAACGAATAGCCCGATCGCTTCACCCCGATGAACCAGCTATGGATGTCGACGATTCGATGGAAGATGCAGAAATCAATCTCCGAGATGAAATACAATTAATCCTCTCGGAGAAACCTCGAACGCCTGCCGAGATACACGATGAACTCCCTCGTGATGTCCAATTGGGAACAGATAAGTCAGAAATCAAGGCAGTTCTAGAACGATTGTCCAATACAGGTGTTATCAGCAAAAAGAACGAGGAGTCGACATCTCGGTATTTCCAGCGACAAGGGAAAGCATGGGAATAGTCAGGGAAGGCTTTATCTACTTATGAGCGAGACCAACAATACCTTATTCGAATGACCCTCCAGTATGCGCGCCTTTTCCAGCTACGAGCCGGCATTCAATTGATCGCAGAATCGGGTCCGATGTCCAAAGAGGAGCTTATAGAAGCACTCAGACAACGGAAAACGATCGATGCTGATGAAACCGCTACGGAAGGAGCAGACGATATAATCGAACAGCTTCGTGATGCAAATCTCATAAAAAATAGTGAAGAGGGCTATCAACTAACATCCGAAGAGGAATTTAACGACAATGGGGTTGTGTTGACTTATTCAGGTGAGGAAGTCGTTGGTGCAGAAGATCAGCGAGCGCAAGCAGACCGAATACTCGCGAATATCATGTACCAACACCCAATGTTACTCATCCTCTCGAAATTCATCTATCGGAAAGGCCCGGTCAAGGACTACGAGGTGATGCGGGAATTTGATGACGATGCGTTCATTGGTGACAAGATGAACCAATTCACAATTGACATGGGGCTCAATCTACTGGAGGATGCTGACGTTATTGAACCGGTTGAGAATGGCTACATCCAGGGGAGGTGGCCTGTTCGCCTGTTCGCACACGTTATCTGCGAAGAATATACCGATTTAATTGGTGACGGAGGAAGCGTTCGGGAACCGGAACTCTTCGAGAGATTAGAAACATTGTACGGTATTCCTCGAAGCACGTTCGATAACTACATCACGAGACTTCACACAGCTGGTATCGTTTCCGAAGGTAGCTACAAACAGTTGGTCCTCAACGAAGACGTCCTTGAAGGAGCCAAAATCCATGAGTGAACCAGCAAGCAAATTCGACGAACTAGGGTTGGAACGAGACCCATTCTCGACGACTATCGCGGATGAAGAGATCGCGGCACAGTATAATTTGGTCGGAAGAGATGACCAAGAATACCGCCTACGGGAATTCGTCCAATCGGGTATTCGTGAGCCCGATCTCATGAAACGTCGGCTGATTTTCGGAGAATATGGGACGGGTAAGTCCCACCATCTTATTGAACTGCGGGACGAGGTAAGAGAGGGCGTTGAAGTCGATGGCGAAACGTACGAAGCACTGGCAGTATACGTCGGCAACTTAGGCCTGAGTATTCGTCGGTTGTACGAGAAAATCGTCGAGGAGATACTGGAAGACGAGCCTGGTCTTCAGGACTACGTAGAGTCACTTCCTGATGTCGAACCTGACAGTAGTGTTGACGAGGCCTATCAATATGAACGCCTGCAAGACAACGTTGCCACAAACCTTCGGAAAATCGTCACACACGCCAGGGAAGAATTAGGATACCGCTCAGTCTACCTTTTCATCGACGAAGCAGAAGACATTGAGGCAGAAAATGACGAGCAGAAGGTACAGCGGTTTATTCGCTCGTTCCTCCACCTAGTTAACGAACTGAACACCTCGGGTCTACACATTCTGCTTGGGTTCTCTCAAGGTGCACGGATGGCGATTACCCAATACGAGGATGACGATGACTCGCTTGGGAATGCGCTGGTTCAAAGATTCCAGGGAGACGATATTTATCTTGGTGACCTGACTGAATCGGACGTCAAGGAGATGCTAATTGACCGGATGGACGTCCACCGAACTTCCAACCGTGGTGAGATTTCACCAATCGTGGAAGACACGGTCGATGTTGTAACTGAGGTTACGGGCGGCCATCCACGATCGATTCTTCAGATATACTCTGAGGCTCTCAACTACGCGGCGAAGGTGGATGCGGACCGAATTGATGGCGATGCTATCGTTTACGCTCTTAGAGATTTCACCTCTCTTGTGCGTGACGAGGATCTCCTAAGTGGAGAAGCACTCACCACACTTAAGAAGGCCCTCGAGGGTGTACACCCGGACGCACGAGATGACTTCGAGCGCTTAGAGGGGCGCCTTATTGGAGAGGGAGACACGATTCCAGAGAATTCCTTCTCAGACGGCGTTCCTGGCGCTCTCATGAGTCCGATTACTGTTGAGGGAGAGGATGCTGGCGAAATTCGCGTCCTTGAAAAGCGTGACCGACACGGTCGATACTATTACGTTCTGAGCGAAGAGGCCAAGGACTTTCTCTTCCGCGGAAAAGGTGACGAAGGTACGGAAATACAGAAGCTCGATCTCCAAGCAACGAACGCCCCAGACAAATACCAAAGATACCTTTCACGTGGGCTAGCGCTGGCTGTTCAATCGATGGGCAAAGGGAGCTTACACAAGGACCCAGTTACCATCGCTGCCGGTCGATACGAATACGCCCTTCACTTGATCGATATTGATCGAGGGCCGGGGAAGCGAGAACAAACCGTCGCCGTTGGTGTCTATAACGGTCAGGAAATCCCCGCAGAATTACTCAAACTCTATGTCGAGGCCTACCAATCTCGTGGGGCCACCTTCGGTGCGTTGGTCAAACAAAATCAGCAGCAATCTGCGGAGGCGAACAAGTACGTTAACGGGTTGGACAGCGAAGAACGACAGTTTGTCACCGATCGCATCATAGAGGTCAATCTCTCTACCGATCAACGTGACAACTTCATATATGGTAGGCTGTTAGCTCTTGGCGATTCTGAGATTCAAGCAGAGGAGATGGTCGATG
This sequence comes from Halorubrum ezzemoulense DSM 17463, assembly GCF_002114285.1. Classification (GTDB taxonomy): domain Archaea; phylum Halobacteriota; class Halobacteria; order Halobacteriales; family Haloferacaceae; genus Halorubrum; species Halorubrum ezzemoulense. The sequence continues at coordinate 11,836 of NZ_NEDJ01000021.1, read as the reverse complement.
GCCACACGCTAATCTCCGAAATCGGCATAATCGGTGGCTTGCAAGAAACCTTCACGGAGACGATCCTCCCGTACCCCGACAAGGTTCATCGTGATGTCATTGAGCATCTCGAGAAGAATGACACACGAGAGTTCACAATTGGGGACCTAAAGGACGAACTTGACATTCAAAGCTATAACCTGAATGGAGACATAATGGGCGGGCTTCGAGATCAAAATCTCGTAGCTAAATCAGGGAACCGCTGGGTCTATCCGGACATTGAGAACGACAAGCCACCGTGGTATGAGATTTACCGTCGACTTAACGAGCGCGGCGCGCTCACCATGGCTGAGATTCAGGATCAGCTAACCACTGAGTTCGCTCTGGGTTGTTCACGTGGTGACGAGAACGCGATGGTTCAGTGGTATCTGGACCATCTTCAGAGGCAGAACTACGTCGAACCTACAACAGTAGAACGGGAAGGAGAAATTCACGACGCGTACGACATAGTTAGTGTTGAGGACCAATATAACGAAGCTAGGTCCCGGGCCCAATCTAGGCTGAATGCAGCGCAGGAGCTCTACGACGAAGCAGTTTCACTTGACGCCAAGAACGTCAATAGCTACAAGAACCGGATTGAGGACTACTCCGCCCAACTCGAACAGTTTGATGAGGTTTTCAACCCGACCCACAACGACCTGAACGAGGTTCGTGGCCTCATTGATGATATCGTGGAACTGGAGGAAGACCTGGAAGATGCCGTCTCTGACCGCAAAGAGAAGATTGTCGGTGACGCAGTTTCAGTTCGAGACGATATTGACGATCTTCAACGGAAGATTTCGAAATCCGATGTAGAGGGTTCATTCGGGTCTCAGCTTGATGACTACGATGAGGAGTTGGCTGAACTGGATACAGAACTTGAGTCGCTCATAGATAACGAACAGTATGAGCGGCTTGTAAAACGAACCGGGAGTATCGATGACCGGGTAGATACGATAGACGACGAGGTTGAACAGCTCCTGGGCGTCAAGTCGAAATGTACTGAGAAATTCAAGCAACTGCGTGATGTAGCGGACAGTACGGAGGGTCATATCGACGCTATTGCAGCAGAGAACTCTTCGCACGCGGAACTGGAAGCTGAACTTGAGACAATTGAATCTCGATTTGACGATTATCGAGACCAATTCAACAGTGGCGAATTCAAGGGGGCCCTCAGCACCCTCGAAGAGATTGAACCAGACCTCAAATCTCTCAAAGAGCAGGCAAAAGGGATTGAGCAGCAGCAACAACAGTATCTAAAACAGCTCGATGATCTCGACCCGGAAATCTCCGACGAGGAAGGGAAAGAACTGCTCGAAGAGGGACGGAAAACCGTAAAGAAGGGCGACTTCGCCACGGCGCCGACACTCATTGACGACCTTCGTGAACACGCAAAAGGGCCGACTCGGCGTGAGCAGTTTGTCGCTGCCTTGCGTGAGTACGATGGGAGTTTCAGTAAGATCGTCACTGAGACGGACTTCGATGAGCCAGAAGCGTTTAGTCAGCTCAAAGATGTCTACTTGGACTCTACGAGTGACGTTGAGGACATAACGGTCGTGATGGCTAATGAGTAATGCAGCGATGAGACAGCATGAGCACCTTGATGCTGTCAAGGAGATGTGGGAGATTCTAGTCGACGGGGAAGACCACGATGACCTCCAACAGCACGTTCTTAGATGGGTTGACGATGCCTGTAAGCAGCAGATCAACGCCGGTAACTACGATGCTACGGTAGCACTGTCCGACCTGTTCGATCGGTTTCACCGAACTTTCGTACTCGGTACAGATGAACCGGATACTGGCGAAAATATCGATATTACCTACGCGTTCCCTGCTCAGCTATCTACCAAGACGGCCAGCCAACTACTCTTTCAGCATGTCATCGACAAACTTGTCGAAAGGGACGTTTTACTCTACGTCTACGACAAACAACGCGTCCGGAGTCGTGTAGCAGAAGTCACCAGGTACTTCGCGCTGCTTCGCCAGCGGTTCGCTGACCAGAGTGGTTTCGAGCATGCTCCCAGTCTCACGAAGATGGTCAAGATGGACATTCAGTCCCGTGAGAAGCCGAAATGGGGTGACCAAGGAATTGACCTGGGTGACAAAATTAGGGAGATTTTACAGCGGTCGAGTACCGGCGAACCTGCTTCTGAGTTTGGGTCTGTAGGACGGGCAGACTGGCGAGACGCCACGAATGACGCGCTCACTCTGATATACAGGCTCTGTAAGCGCCGGGGTATGACCGGGTTAGCTGCATTCCAGGGCAGATCCCTGGATGAACTCTATCGCCGGGCAGTTACCGAACGGGACGAAGAACGAGCCCACGTTATCACTGCGAGTACCGGCGGTGGCAAGACAGAGGCCTTCTTGTTCCCGATACTCGCATACAGCCTGACAGCGAACCATGACAACATTCGGGTGGGCGGTGTTGACGCTGTTCTTGCATACCCCCGAAAAGACCTGTGTGATAACCAGTTTGAGCGTATCGTCGAGTATCTCTACGAGATTGAACAGATCATCGCCGCGGACGACGAACTGCCCTATGATTCGCTCCCGATAACAGTTGCCCTCCAACACGGTAGTGCAAGCCAATCTGAGATCAGCTGCCCCGTCGACGGCTGTGATGGGGGAATGCCGACGGATGACATGGTCTGTCAAAAAGATCCCGCGCATAAGGCTGACTTCGCTCGATCGGATAAGGGGGCTACAGCCGACATCATCGTAGTCACCCCTGATACGCTTCATCGACGATTGATGGATCACCGGGGCTACGATCAGTTCTGGAAACACGCATCACCGCCAAAGTTCGTTGTCCTCGACGAGGTTCACGTCTATACGAACCAGTACGGAATGCACGTCGCGAACGTAATGCGGCGGTTCCAAGCGGCAATGCGGGAAGTCGATCCTGATCAGCAACCCAACTTGGTTGCCTCCAGTGCAACAATATCAAACGCTGAACAGTTCACAGAGGCGATCTTTGGCGCTCCCAATGCTAGAGAGATCACTCCCCGGGGGAAAAACGAAGACATCCCATGGAAGGAGACGAGTAAGGAATTTAGAAAAGAGAGTGAGATCGAAGAAATCGGGTGGGAATATCTCGTATTTATAAAAGCTACAGACCCTCGTGAGGTCCAGGTTCCACAGGGTGAAGCAAAGTACAAACCTCGGCGTGAATGGGGGCCAGAGGACTTCGAGGAGACGAACGTAACGAACCTCTCGTCCATGATTCAGGTCGCCTTCACGATGTACCATACGATCCTCAAACAGGAATCTGACGAGGGGCAACTGAAGAACAAAATTTTGGGGTTCGTTGACTCTATCGATTCTGTCAAAAGACTAGGTGATTATATCCAAGACGCAGAGTCTGGACGAGGTGTCGAGGGTCAGGAGTTGTTCACCCTCCGTACTCCTGATGCTTTCCTGCGAGACGAAGATGAACCAGGGACAAATCCAGACTGTCCCAAGCACCAGTTCAGATCGAATGCAGCATCCCATGAACGGGCGGTCTGTGAACCGCTTCCTCCGAACAAGAATCTCAATCCATGTCCCGTCTATGAGGCAGGTGAGTGCTGGTGGACGATGACCGACGAACTTGACCTTGAGCCGATGGATGTCTACCTGCACAAGAGTGGCCGAACCGAGACACCGGACGGGACCCGCGTTGAAGACGACAATTGGGACCTTATGGTGACTACTAGCGCACTGGAAGTTGGGTTCGATCATCCCGGCATAATTGGAACCTTCCAGTACCGAGCACCGATGAACATCCCCGGATTCGTACAACGGAAAGGGAGAGGAGGTCGTGATCCTGATGATCAACCAATCTCAGTGGTCGTTCTCGGGTCACGTCCTGAAGACGCATTCTACTTCCACCATGAAAACCTGCTCTCTGACCCAGATGAGAGGTACCTCGAAATCAATCTGGATGAAGAGAACAGGTTTGTTCGAACAGAGCACCTAGTCTCTGCCATCTTCGATTACTTGAACGTCACTGACAACGAGACTGCGGACGAAATATACCGAAGATTAGACATTGAGGAGTTAGACGAGAAATTCACACATGAGCAAGATGAGATCGCTAACTGGCTCCGCAAGGCGTTCCCGATGGTGCCCGAGGAGCAGATTACTGCCGTGATCGATGAAATTGGAGACTACATAAATCTAACACAGGCCCCGTTAACACCTGCAAGTGTAGGTGGAGGAGACATCCAAGAATTCTGGGAGGCAGCACGCTTCCCGAGAGGGACTCGTCAGGCTGATCTCGAGGAAAGCCTTGATGATCTGAAGTTCAAGAGACGGCTTTTCCAAGAAATTGCGGCGGGGAACCTCGACTTGGAGAACACATCCAACAAATGAGCGATCAAACTCCTCTCTCGGAAGCAGATGACCTGACGCAAGAAGAGCGATTGCTGGCACGACTTAATGGCCTGATTCAATACCAATCTGACCTCCTCGATAAGGTCCAGCGCAATCGTTTTCGTCCATATTGCCATATTCCAGACCTCTTTGAGCTTGATCCAGAGGCAACAAGGCCATTTAGCGTTCCTGGTACATTCATCTCTGAGCAGGTCGGCGGTAACATCAGTGTTGTCAACGCGAATGGCGGCTTTTTGGCGAATGAGCCGCTCGATCTTATGTTGGGGAGCTTTCTGCCCGGCGGCTACAAACGCCGATGGGAATTCGACCTATGGACTGGCGATTTCGGGCCTTCATCGAGAAGAGGATTTGCAGATATTAACGACGGGCTGCGCATTCGAACATCTAGCCAACTATCCGAAATTCTATCACAGAGTGAAGAAGAGCGGTACACACCGTTTGAGCACCCTGTGGACGAGGTGAGCGTCTACATTCCCCAACAGTTCATCGTCTGGAATCCGAGCGTGGGCAAGAACGGAGAGCATACGCACTACTATTGGGATTCTGCGAACGGGGTTGTAAGGAACCAGAAACCGGAGGACGTCCCAGAAGAGGAGCTCACGAAGCTGAAAAGTGACCCGACCTCGCAGTTCCTCTGGTTCAAGCACCCCCTTGGGCGAGGCGATAGTCCCGATTCACTGGATTTGTCGACGATGACCGGTGGCCTCATTGAGCAGGGAGAGTTCAACAGCGACGCGACATTTCTTAAGGCGTACTATGCCACTCTGTTGACTTTATACGGCGAAGAGAGGACATTCTCTGAAGTAATTCGCTATCATCACGAGGAAGATGACGCCACGGCATTCGTCGGTAGCCGTGAGGAAAGCCAGGTTCTGATGTTTGATATAGACCGGTCGAAGGTCACCGAGTTACTTGACAAAGTCTTCCAGAAAGAAACGCCACTTTTTCGAGACCTCCAATTTTCGCTCTTATACCGTCGATTATGGGATCGCCTGTTCTTCCAAGAGGAGGCTCTCGAGCACGCATTTAGCGTTACCCCGTTCTATCGTGCCCTAATTGCGGTCGACTACCTCTTTTCCATGGGATCTGACGGGCCTGACTCGCTATTTGAGGCAAGTGTTAACGACATTAAAACACGTCTTCCGAGCCTCTTACCGTCTAGGGACCGGCGGTTAGGCCTACTTGATTACGATGACGGGAAAATCTCGACTTATGAGACGCTTCTGGATGAATATGGAGATTCGTTGGAATCCATTATTGAGGAGTGCGCTGACGGCGATTCAGTGAGACAATTTGCTGAACATGTCTTTGTCCATTCACTCAAACATGGACTTGCTTCGTGGGCGGCAGAATACAGTGCCGGAGGTGGTGACTTCGAAGCTTGGTATGACGTGAACTTCGTAGAGACGAGCGGCGAAACCGTTGAGATCGGTATCTATGATTCAATTCAAGGCGGTGCTGGTGTGAGCCGTGAAGTCTTCGATGACTTACGCGAGCTATCCGATACTGAACTGCTAAGCGGGCTTGCTGAACAGTCGAGCTGCCATATTGGTGCTACAGAAGAGACGTTGGTTTCCTTGCTGAAGGAATACTCTGGAGAGTACGTGTTTGACCTCGCCCAAACGAACGAGATTGCATCTGGGCGCGACGTACCCGAGTTCAATGATGTGTTTCAGGACCTTGGAGTCGACTTCTCGTACGCTCGGTACGATGACGTCAAACCGCTCCTTCACCGACGCCTTAACCGAATTGCCGAAACTCGGGAAATGGCCCGCTTCTATAGCGTTGTTGCTGAGACATATACGACAACGAAGGAACAACTAAACCGCACACCACGGCCGGTAGACTTAGTATTTGCTTTGGAGGACCGAACGTTCTTCGACACCCGGGTCAGAGAAACGTATCGTCGGTTTGCGAATAGACGTTCCCAGCGCCGCGATCTCAGTGAGTTGGCTGAACGAATAGAAGAGGTAACCAAGCAGTGTATTCATGCATGCCCGGACTGTCTAAAACGGGATTCCTGTACACACCAGTATCGGTATCAAGAACAGATGCTCGACCGCCGTCTCCTCGCACGCGCACTAGCGGTACTTGATGGAGGCAAATGAAGATGATCTATCCGATTCAGGACATCGTTGACGACGAGACGCACAATGGCCAGGAAGTCACTATCCGATGTACAGTCGTTGGTGAGCCTAGAAGAGGGCAACAAGGCGGAGACAAGACACTGTATCCAGTTCGGGTGTCTGGTCAGTTCGAAGGTGATGCCTTCCTCTCGATCTGGCATGAGGATCCTGCTTGGACGGACTCGTTCGGGCGAACCGCATCGTATCTTCGTGAAATAATCGACGAGGTGCCTTTACAGCAAGACGAGTCGGTCGTCGTCAGGGGGATTCCTAACACACACAACGGCAAGTGGTATTTCAACGTCACCGGAATCATAATCCGAGACCCGGATACCGCAATCGGCAAAAGTGAGATGCGCTCCGCTAGCGAGTGCCCCCGTATTTACGACCTTCTCTACGAGAAGAACGTATATTCACCCGGTAGGTACGATCTTTCTCCCGGAGCAATCAAAGGTAGAATTGTCCACACATTAGTAGAACACGCCATCGAAGAAGGGGGCAAAGGTCAATTCAAAGGTGGATGGTCGGAAGCTCAAGTTGAGGCGTCTCTTGAAGAGCTAATTGAGTCAGAGTATTCTATCGAGATGGCTCTGTGTCGGTTGGCATGGGTGAGCCCCAACCGAATTCGGGAGAACGCGTTAGATGCTGCTACTCGTCTTCTGACAGACGACGAGTTTACAAATCGAATCGCTTCAGCGACAGACGTTAGTGTAGAAGTAGGCCTATCTGCCTCTGTCGGCTTTAATGGGCGCGTTGACCTAATCATCGATGGGACTCCCTATGATCTCAAAACCAACTACAAGCTGACCGATAAAACACGGAATCATCACCGATTTCAGCTCCGGGTCTATCTCCTAGCATTCCTCCTCGAAACTCTTGAGACGGGAGAGCGTCTTCATGATCGAATTGACAAAGGGGTCAGCGGCTATCTCGTGTATCCGAACCTTGCGAACGAATCGAGCGTCGTGTTGGAAGAAGTCGAATTGCGGCGCCGCGATGTAGAAGACATTCTTTCTCTCCGGAATGAGGCATCTGTTCTTCGCGATGGATTCGGTGTGCCAACGACTTACGGTCGGGATTGTACTGGCTGTACGTTCAAGTCACCGACAACCGACCAAGAGGAAAATGAGATTCTTCCATCACCTTGTCAATACTACTGTCAGTCTGAGCGCCGTTGGCCGTGCTTTGAATCAGACGATGAAGGGAACATCATATCCCAGTGTCCGCTTTTCGACGATTGTGACCAACGACTCGAATTCCGAGATCCCGCTGTCACCGACCATTACACGGGCCTTCGTCAGGGACTGAACGCTGAGCGAGACCATCGGAAACGATTAGGCTACGAACTTGAGCAATTAGCCCCAGAAACACTGTCAGAGGCAGGGTTACGAATCCCTGATCTCAAGCTTAACGCCTTAGAGGGCCAACGAAGGATGGTCTTCACGTCAGATGCGGGGCTAGTTCCGTCCTTTACCCCAGGTTCGGGCGTACGTCTCATGCAGACCGGCACAGAATACTATCAAGAAGCCACATACTATGGCCGGGTTGAGAACAAGTATGTCTTCCAGCTGAAATCAACGCCCAATTCAGCCTTCCTTGATCCTACGGAGACGTATGAAGCCGTCCGTACCGTCGCCGCTGATTCTCTACCACGTGATCTGTTGTCACAACTGGACTACGCTCAGCGAGGAGAGGTATCACCCCTACTTGAAACGACAGGAAAGGCCGGCGATAACGAGGACAGTCTTGACCCTTCGGACCTAAATTCTCTTTCCGAGTACACCGACGCAAAGGAATTATATCTGGATGTTCCAGTCCGTCGCGAGCGGACTACGCTCGTTACTGATATTGTTACAAAACTTGCCACGCAGCAGTATCCAAGCCCCGCTGGTGGCGAAGAGATACCTGACGATGAACAACGGGCGTTAATTCTCTGTACGCGGCCTGAAATGACCGACTCGGTCGAAGAGCGACTTTCATCAGTCGAAGGGGCGACTAGGATGGACGGATTCGCTGGTGGAGCGACGACGGGTCTTACTGGAACGTCTGATGGGCACGAGATTTATGAGGGTCTTCGCGACGCATCTGTCGTGGTTTCATCGGCACGCTATGCGCTTAGTGAACAGGTATTCCACGCTATGCGAGATGGTGATGAGTCGGTTCGGCCCCATACTGACAAATTCTTCGACACGATCGTAATTGTGGGTGCGGAAAGTCTTGCAGAACCCCAGTTCCATTTCCTCCAGATTCTCGGCGATCGAGTAGCGGCAATTGGTGACACTCGACGGTCTGGTCCTGAGATTGTCAGTGGGGAGGCTAGAGAGGCCCGTCTTGACGAGGCGTATTTTAACCGTCTATACCGGCGGTTCGCGAATGTTGAGAGCGACGACAGTCAGAGCATTCAGGTGAAAGCAGAGTTCAGTCGTACAATGCAATCTGCATTTTCGGGGCTGGAACTTGACGCTGAGACTATTGACGGAAGTTTCGAATTTAGAGATACGGATGGAGCAATAGCAACGGCCATCGGTGAAACCTCACTAGAGTATCAAGTACCAACATCCACTGAAGAAGACGAAACCCGCTTCATCCGGCTGGAACCAGTCGAACAAGTTGATGCAGTCCATATCTCTCAGTCTCTACAACAACTTAGAACCCTTGACGCGAGCGCACTAACGTTCGGCGAGACATACACAATCCAGGACATCAGATTCAAAGTCCGGACCAGTAATCCTATTGATAGCGATCATCATCGTCTGAAGGTCAGTATCCCCGTACATGCGACACCATACCTCCATCAGCGCCTGACACAGAATAAAGCCGAAGCTGAAAAGGTAGCTGAAGTTTGTACAAACGTCTCTCCAGATTTGGTTGTTACTCCCTTTGTCGCCCATGCAAATGCCATTCGAGAAGAGTTAGAAGAAATTGGGGAAGACATAGCGGTTCGTCTCCCCGATCAGCTATCTGGAGCTCATGTAGACTCAGCTGTAGTCAGTCTCGCCGTTACAGGCGAAGAACGAGTGGTCACTCCGCCCGTGAGTGATATTGAGCAACTCTACACCTGCTTCAACTGTGCACAAGACGTTACACTAATTGGCGATCGAGAAACTTTGGAACGGAACTCACTCATCAGCCGGTTGATTGAATCTACCTGAGCGCTTACCGGCACGAATACCAATAATGTACGAACTGGATCAGAGAATAACCAACCGATACACCCGAAAGCTATGATTCCGACAGACGAATTCTATGACAAGCCCGAGGTAGAAAGGCAAGAGCTTGTGGACGCGGGCCACGTCGTGACCGACGGCAAGATTGTAGAAACAGTACCTTCAAACAGACGTGGCGGAATTCACGTTTTTGAGGAACCAGTCACCGATCTCGTTGTCGATCGCCTCAAGGGTGCCCGATACACCGCAAATGAACTCGCTCCAGACTTCCCCATCGACAAGGAAGAGCTAGATAATTTGTTCAATTGGATGAAATATGAGCCAATGGACCTTCTTACGGACCACTTTGGTGTACTAAGGGTCGTGGATACCGAGGGCGCAGAATATGTCTATACTGTAGAAGCAATACCATTTTCGGCACGGTGTATCGACCCAACTCTAAGTGGATACTTGTTAGACGCTAACGATCGATGTCCGATTTCCCGTCCTGAAATCACAACGAAGCGCAACTCTACTGCTCGGGATAAATACGTAGATCAAGCAATCGATTACTGGGGAATCCCAGAAGACGAGATAACGATGGATCTCGATGATCAAGTCGGATTCGCAAAATCAACCCTCGGACCTTTGCCGGTTATTAGCGATTTGTCGGACGCAGAACGCGTTATAGAGCGATTCCAGAGCACTGAGGACAGTTACCGCCGGAAACAGCATACAGTCCAGAGCGTTAAAAAGAGCATTAGCTTCCACAAATCTCGTTGCCGGCGCAATCCCTCACTATGTGCATTTCAGTCGTTCAGTCTATTTTTGATGGATGTCAGCGAATATGCCTCAATTGAGAACGACAGTCAGCTACGGGAGTTAGTTACGCAGGGAGGACAGGTTCTCTATCGGTGCCTGTACGGAAATCTCTGGCCAGGCGGATCAACCGCTTGGCGACCGTTCGAAATCACGATTCAGGACAGAAGTATAGATACCTTTGACCGTCAAGTAATCGATATTGTAGAGCAACAACCCACATCAAACGGACAATTATCCGATCGTTGGGGTTTTTCAGATGGGAGAGAGGTCTGGGATTACCTTCAGTCTGAACTCAATCAGTATGTAACCCGGAACACCGACAAATTCGCTTGTGCAACCGAATCAGCCCGTCGTTACGTAAGTGGACTCGAGCAAGACGGCAAGATCGCTCTCAGTAAAGAGCCTCCCAGGATCCCAGGTAAAGGAAGAATCACCCTGGCAGTCACAGACTCCCAGCAAAATGATACCAGCGGCGTTAACTGGAACAGGTAATTGTGGGAAGTTCATGCTTGCGGCCTTTCTTCAGCAGTTATTCGCAATCTAGGCGTTTCTCTGGTCAACACGATTTTTAGCCGATTTTAGCGAGAAATTGAGACGGCATAATAAACGATGCGTCGGCCCCATTGAGCACTTCGCTAGAGCGCTCGATACGGTTTCCCCCGATCTGATCAGACCTGGCCAAATCGATGATGTGTGCGTTTTTGTTGGAAGAACCAGACGCAAGTTACAAATTTAGGACTGCGAGACAACTTCTCAGCATCCTTGAACAGCGTAACGAAGACCTGAGCGTGGCAGTCAGCGAAGCAGTTCCCGACGATGGATTGCGCGACTGGCCCCTGAGTTGGATTATTTATAGGCAGCCTTTGACGACTTCACCGGATAAATTCATCACTTGTCCGTATTGGTTTACGGAGAATCCACCCAGTTACTGGATAGTACACGACCGATTCGCGCTCTTTATTCAGCAGACCGTTTGTATCCGTCGATATAAACCCACGGAGTTCGATTGCTCCCGTGAACGTCTCGGACAGGATCGGAGCCGCAAACCAATATGTGTCTGTCTCTTCAACTCACGGGTATGAGTGACCTTCTCGACGACGTCAACGGAATTGTCCATGAACCGACTCAGCAACGCGCTAATGGTGGAATCGACCTCACCGTTACAGAGGTCTATACAATTGATTCGCCAGGCTGTATCGATTTCGGTGGTGGAGAGCTTGATAGTGTTTAATTCGAATCTTTACCGGTGAGATACGGCCAGATGTTCGGTTCGGTGATCGCGCTTAGTCCTCGCAGAATGTAATCTTTCAGCGTCGAGAGATCTGGCATAAGGCGGTACTTGAACCA
>NZ_NEDJ01000020.1 GCF_002114285.1 Halorubrum ezzemoulense DSM 17463 | reverse complement strand
GTATAAGGGCGAGGTAGGTGGGCGGGTGGATCGACGTAGCGGCGACTACAGAATTCGCACGACAACAGGAACCCGGAACCGACCGCTGGTCGACATACCACTCAGAAGCTGATTTTCCGGAACATCGAGAAAGCCGATACCGGGCGTTTGAGCCACCGAGAGAGTCGTTTCGGAGACCACCCAGTAACGGGTTTAACTGCGATGGGCCTTGCCGGATTCGAACCGGCGATCAACTCGTTATGAGCGAGTCGCTTTAACCGGACTAAGCTAAAGGCCCGCCACGGATCGATTTGTCTCTCGGTTCCTCTTTATCCTATCGGGTTGGAACCAAGCGAAGCTAATGTTTCGTTGAGATGGTAATCCTCGTGCCAATTGATGTTTTTGATATGTTATGTTTGACCGCTCGTACCGGATAGTCATCTGTGTGTCACCAGCATCTTCGATAAGTATCAGTTACGATCGCTTCGGCCGCTTGGCCGCGCTTCTGTGGCTCCTCGAGTGAAGCAAATTGCTCGCTTCGATTCGGCATACTCAGTCAGAGCGGAAACGAGCAAAATAGGACTACGGTCTGGTGAGAGCATAGACGAGAAACGTACGAAGGGAGGCGCCGAAGCCAGGACTCGAACCTGGGACCGCCTCGTTAACAGCGAGGCGCTCTACCAACTGAGCTACTTCGGCCTGTTCTCGGGTACTCGCGTCCTTTTGATATGGCTTTCGTTTCCGCCCGACGACGCGGAAGCCGACGGGCCGGACCGCGGGACGGCGGCGGCGCTCCGTCGGCCCGCCGCGCCGCCGATCCGACCGACACGTTTTCGGCCGGACCGCGAGACCGTTCGGTATGGACGATCTGGAGGCGGTGCTGTCACGGGTTCGCGAGCGCGTCCTTCCCGAGCCGGAAGAGCGGGAGCGACTGCGAGCGGCGGCCACGGCACTGACCGACCGGACCCACGAGGCGATCGCCGACCTCCCCGTCGGCGCCGACGTGGTCCAAGTCGGGTCGACGGCGCGGGGCACGTGGGTCGCGGGCGACCGCGACATCGACCTGTTCGTCCGGTTCGACGCAGATCTCGACCGCGCCGAGCTGGAGGAGTACGGGCTGGCGGTCGGGCACGCGGTCCTCCCCGACGGCCACGAGGAGTACGCCGAACACCCGTACGTGAAGGGGAACTACGAGGGGTTCGACGTGGACCTCGTCCCCTGTCACGACGTGGAGACGGCGGGGGATCTGGTCTCCGCGGTCGACCGCACCCCGTTCCACGACGCGTACCTCTCTGCGCGGCTCGACGACGACCTCGCCGCGGACGTAGTCCTCGCGAAGGCGTTCCTGAAGGGGATCGGCGCGTACGGCAGCGACCTCCGCACCGAGGGGTTCTCGGGGTACCTCACGGAGCTGCTCGTCTTGGAGCTCGGCGGGTTCGTCCCGCTCGTCGAGTCGGCGCGGAGCTGGCACCCCCCGGTGGAGTTCGACCCAGAGGGGCACGCCGAGCGCACGTTCGAGGACCCCCTCGTCGTCGTCGATCCGACGGACCCGACGCGGAACGTCGCGGCGGTCCTGTCGGCGACGAACCTCGCACGCTTCCAGCACTACGCGCGGGAGCTGCTCGCGGCCCCGAGCGAGGCGCTCTTCGAGCCTGACGAACCGGAACCGCTCGACCCCGAGGAAGTGCGAGCGCATCTCGACCGACGGGGAACGACGCCGGTCGCGGTCGTGTTCGACGCGCCGGACGTGGTCGACGACCAGCTGTGGCCGCAGCTCCGCCGATCGCTGGACGGGATCGTCGGCGGGCTCAACGATCACGGGTTCGACGTGCTCCGAGCGCGCGCCATGACCGACGCAGCGGGAACGAGGAACGGCGGCGAGGGGAGCGACGCCGACGGGGGGAGCGGCGACCGGGAGGTGCCCGAGCGCGCCGCAGCCGTCGAGTCGACGCGGGCCGCGCTGGACGCGGAACTGGAGGTGACCGAGCGACCGGCGGTCGCGCGCCACGACGGGCCGCCGGTCGCGGTGCGGAAGCACGCCGCGAACTTCTACGAGTCGTACGTCGACGACGTCGACCCGGACACCTACGGGCCGTTCATCGACGGCGACCGGTACGTCGTCGAGCGCGAGCGGGAGTTCGTCACCGTCCGTGGGTACCTAGAGAGCGACGCCGCGGGCGACGTGGCGCTCGGCGCGCAGGTGGAACCGGCGTTCGCCGACCGCGACGTGTTGGTCGGCGAGGCGGTGGCGACGCTCGCCCCCGCGTTCGGTCGACCGCTCCGCGGGTTCTACGAGCCGCGGCCGTGAGACCGTCGAGGGGAGCCGTTCCCAATGAAACGGGCGAAAGCGATCCGGGCGAAGGGGCCGCTCAGCGGGAGAGGCGGTCGAGGAGCCAGTAGACGGCCGCGGCGACGACGACGACGATCAGCGCGATCGCGGTGAGGAGTCCGGCGGCGCCGGGGAACGACAGCCAGAACGCGGCGTAAAAGGCGAGCGCGAACACGAAGAGGCCGACGACCAGCAGCCCGCGCGAGGGGTTCTGCGCGGCGGCGACGAACCCGCGCTGGAGGATCGAGAGGTCGCCGAAGTCGGGGACGTCCTCGGGGGTAACGTCGTCAGCGGGACCACCCGAGTCGGCCGGAGCGGTCGACTCGCCGTCGACGGAGCGGTCGGTGTCGGTCACGCACTCGCATAGGAACCGGGGGAGCCTGTACTTGTCGCTTGTCGGGGAGGAACGGCCCGGCCGCCGTGAGCCTCCGTCAGCCGGCGACCGCGACGGCGAGAGACGAACCGAGGACAAACGCGGCCAGCGCGGCCGCGAGGTTCGAGGCCGCGAGCGTCGCGGCGGCGCGAACACCGGTCTCGCTCGCCGTCCGGACGGCCCCGACCGCGAACGAGGAGAACGTCGTGAACGCGCCACAGAAGCCGACGCCGAACAGCAGCGTCGCCGCCGATCCGATCGGCGCGGCGGAGACGGCTCCGAGGGCGAGGCTCCCGAGGGCGTTGACGAGGAGGACCGACCGGCGCCCCTCGATACGGAGCCCGACGGCGTGACGGCCGGCCGCGCCGAGCGCACCGCCGACGCCGACGAGCGCCGTCGCGAGGAGCGGCGAGACGCTCATCGCCGGCGCCTCCCGACGGCGAGCCCCAGTGCGGCCGCGGCGAATCCGGCCGCGTAGCTACCGGCGACGTATCCCGCGCCGGCGGTCGTTCCGAGCGCGACGGCGTCGGCGACGAACGTGCTGTACGTCGTGAACGAGGATAGCGCGCCCGTCCCGACGAGCAGCCGGACCCGGTCGCTCGACGCGCGAGTCAGGAGGAGACCGAGGGCGAACGAGCCGACGACGTTCGCGACCAGCGTCCCCGCGCCGGGCGGGACGCCGCCGAGAGCGATGAGGCGGTCGCCGGACGGGGCCACGGTGAGGACGCCGGCGACTCCCGCGTCGACGGCGTGTCTGGCGACCGCACCGAGGAAGCCCCCGGCCGCGACGAGGAGAAATCCGTACGGCGTTCGGTCCATGCGCTAGCGTATTTCCGGGGCGGCTTGTGCGTTCTGGACCCGTCAGTGCGGTTCGGGGTCCGATAGCCGGCTCGCGCGCGGACTCTCGCCTTCGTGCGGCGTCCGGCGTTCCCGTATCCGGACCGTGTGGGCCGTCTCTGTGGCGTCGTCGACGACGAGCGCCTCGCCGACGCCCTCGGGAAGCCGCGATGCGAGGTCGCCGGCGAGGTACGTCGCCTCCGCCGCCGCCAGTCGCTCGACGTCGCGCGCCGCCGTGAGCCGGTGGGAGACGAGCAGGTCGGACTGCGAGACGGCGACGCTCGGGAGCGCGGCCGGACGCTGGGTCGCACAGACCAGCGAGACGCCCGGCGCGCGGCCCCGCGTGAGGAGCGTCCGGAGCGCGGGGTCGGCCACCCCGTCGAAGAAGGCGTGCGCCTCGTCGACGAGCAGCCACGGGAGCCGGGAGAGATCGCCCGCGATCCGCGCGTCGTAGAGCCCGCGAGCGACAGCGCGGACCACGGCCGCCGCGGCGGCGTCGGGCACGCCGGCGAGGTCGAGGACCGCGGGGTTGCCGTCGGCCGCCAGCGACGCGACCGGCGGCGCATCGGCGTCGAAGACTCCCCACGAGGCCGCCAGCCGGAGGTGGTTCGCGGCGGCGCGGCGCGTCTCCGCCGGGGCGTCGGCCGCGTCGACCGCCTCGCGGAGCGCCGCGAGCGACGGCGAGGGGGTCGTTCCGCTCGCGGCGTTACGGTCCGTCGCCTCTCCAGATCCGTCGTCGACCGCGTCCGCGACGACTTGCCAGACGAGGGTTCCGGGGCCGCTCGCCGGGGCGAGGCCGAGGAGGTTCGGCCAAGCCGACGGCGGTATCGAGGCGGGACGGACCGCGGGGTCGACGGTCCGTCCGCCGGCCGCTTCGAGGCCGGCGAAGACGCCCATCGGGTCGACGACGACCGGGGCGACACCGCCTGCGTCCGCCAGCTCCTCGGCGAGGACGCCGAGGGTGTACGACTTCCCGGTGCCGCGCTTCCCGAACACGACGCCCGCGTGTGGGCGGTCGAGGTCGACGCCGACCGGAGCGCCGGCGCTGCCGTCGCGGGCGAGGAAAGAGCCGATCCGAGCGGTGTGAGGCAGACGGTCACCGTCGCGGTGAGCACTGTCACGGAGGTCGGCGCAGTCGCCGCGGTCAGCCCCCTCAGTACGGTCGGTCCCGTCGTCGCGGCCGCGTACGTACACGCGGCCGGGTTGCCTCGGCATCAGACAAAAAGCACCGGGAGCCGGATCGGGTCCCGGTTGTCGGGCGCGTCCCTCGGGCGTCCGCCGCGGCGCCGCCCGGATCGTCCGATCGTTTATATCAGATACCGCGGCCAGCGCGGCGTATGTCCGATCGAACACACGACTCGCGCACCGCGAACCGCCGGACGTTCAGCACCGACACCCGCGCGATCGAGGGGCTCCCGGTCCGCCTCGTCATCGCGCTCGTCGTCGGCGTCGCCAGCCTCAGCGTGATGATGGGGATGATCGGCGACATCGACGGGCTGGCCGCGACGGAACTCGACGCGCAGCCCCAGCCGGAGGTGACCACGCCCGGCGAGCAGTCGGTCGACGTCGCCGTCGTCGACCCCGACGGCTCTCGGGTCGCGGACGCGACGGTCATCGTCCGGGGCGGCTCTGCGCAGATCGACGGCGTCGTCACCGCGAAGACGAACGAGGACGGGGTCGCGACCGTCGACGTCGAGCCGGAACTCGGGCCGAATCAGGCCGACGGGACGCTCGCGATCGACATCAAGCCGCCGGCGGAGGGCGACTACGTCGACGAGCGGGGGAACACCGAGGTGCTCGTCGTCGAGGAGTGACGCCGCGAGCGGCGGAGGAGAGTCGGTTAAAGCCGGCTGTCCCAGTCGATCCAGTCCTGTTCCCAGCCGTGCCGTCGCTGCCGGCTGCGCTCGGCGCGCTCCGCGTCCTCCCGCCGAGTTCGGTTCCGTTCCGTTCCGGGCTGTTCGCCGTCGACGAGCATCGGTTGGAGCCGCGCCGGCCCGTGCGTCTCGACCGTTTCGAAGCCGTCAGGCGCCGGATCGTCGTCCGTACCGGCGCCGGACGCGATGGCGTCGCCCGCGTCGGGACCCCCGGTGGACGGCTCGATCGCGGCGACCGTCTGGACGCCGGCGCCGCGCGGGTAGGCGATTCGCCCGTCGGGCGCGAGCTGGTCCCTGAGGGAACGCGGCGGCTCGACGACGGCGGCTTCGAGGAGGATCCGGTCGTACGGTGCGTACGCGGGGAGTCCGTCGGCGCCGTCCGCGCGGTCGACGAGGACCGCCCTATAACCGGCCGCGTCGAGGTTCGACCGCGCGGCGGCGACGGCGGCGCGGTCGATGTCGACCGCGTGGACGCGCCGCGCGCCGGCGATCTCGGCGAGCATCGCGACCGAGTAGCCGATCCCCGCACCGACGACGAGGACCGAGTCGCCCTCGGCGGCGTCGAGCGCGGTGACGAGACGGACCAGCGTCGGGAGCGAGAGCGAGTGCGGGTCGTCGCCGTCGACGACGCCGCCGCGAGGCGAGTCGTCGACGAAGGGATCGCGCGGGACGCGCTGAAGCGCGGTCAGCACGGGCGGCTCGATCGGCTCGCCGATCTGGTGTTCGAGCCCCTCGATCATGTCCGCCCTGAGCGACGCGTCGTCCATGCGCAGTCTCGGGACTCGGTCCTCTAAAACCGTGCGTTCGGCGGGCCGACTATCGCATCGGGACGAACCGCACGCCGCCGTGGTCCTCGCGGTCGATCCCGCCTTCGCGGAGCGTCAGTCGGACGAGCCGCTGGCGACCACCCTCGCGAACGGGGGCGACCACGCGGCCGCCCGCCCGGACACGGTCGACGACCGCGTCCGGAACCGCCTCAGGCGCCGCGCAGGTGAGGTAAGCGGCGTCGAACGGAGCCTCGTCGAGGAACGCCTCTCGGCCGTCGGCGGCCGCGACGGCCACGTCGTAGCCGAGACGGGCAAGGCGCTCGCGGGCGGCGGCGGCCAGTTCCGGGACCCGCTCGGCGGAGAGGACGTTCCCCGGGCCGACGACCTCGGCGACGACCGCGGCGTGGTAGCCGCAGCCAGTCCCCACCTCGAAGACGCGGTCGCCGCGCTCGACGTCGAGGAGATCCGTCATCAGTGCGACCATGTGCGGCGCGCTGATCGTCTGGTCGTGGCCGATCGGGAGCGGCCGGTCGGCGTACGCCGACTCGCGATGCGCCTCGGGAACGAACTCGTGGCGGGGGACGGCTCCGATCGCCGAGAGCGTCTGCTCGCTCACGTCGAGACGCCGTCGGAGCGCGCTCACGAGGTCGCGTCGTTCGGCCGTGCGGTCGCCGTCGTTCATGTGAGTCGATAGCACGGTGTACGTGGAGAAAGCATCGGCGGAGAGGCAGGGGTCGAGCCGGGCGGATCAGTTCACGTCGATCCGGCGTCCCTCGTCCGCGTCGAGGACATCGAGCGGGACCGTTACAGTGAGGACACCGTGCCGGTACGTCGCGGTGGCGTCGTCAAGACGGGCGTTCGTCGGCAGGCCGACGGTCCGAGTGACGGACTCGTGGCGCCGCTCGCGTCGGATGTATCGCCGGTCTGCGTCCTCGCGTTCCGCGTCGCGCTCGGCGGCGATGGCGAGCCGGTCGTCGCGGACTCGGACGTCGATCTCGTCGCGATCGAACCCCGGGAGGTCGGCCATCACGACGAACTCGTCGGCGTACTCGGCGACGTCGATGTCGGCGGTCCGGAGGTCGCGGCCCCGAGACCGCTCGCCCCCGAGGGGGGTGCGGCCGAGGAACTGCTCGATCTCGTCGAAGGGATTCGTCGTGTTCATACCGACAGAGAGGACCCGTGAGGTGTTAAATAGCGACTGACGCATGCTATCTCGCGGCGGCGGCGGATTCCGGTATCCCGGCCGCGGCGCACCCCGTGTCACACCCGACGACGCGAGCGCGGCTCAGCTGACGTCGATCGTGTGCCCGCGGTCGTCGTCGGGCGAGCGCTTGGGGAGCGTGACGGTGAGGACGCCGGCGTCGAAGGAGGCCGCCGCCGCGTCGGCCTCGACGGGTTCGGGGATCGGAACCCGACGGGAGACGGAGCTGCGCCGGCGCTCGCGCCGGTGGTAGCGGACGTGGGCCGGACCGCTCTCGCCGTCGTCCGGATCGTCGGCACCGTCTTCTTCGGCGACATCGAACTCGCTCGACTCCTCGCGGGACCCGCTGATAACGAGCGCGTCGTCGCGCAGTTCGACATCCACGTCGTCGGCGTCGAATCCGGGGAGGTCGGCGACGACGGTGATCGCCTCGTCGTCTTCGACCACGTCGACGTCGACGTCGCGGGCCCCCGGGAACCGCGGGACCTCGGGGCCGGTGCCCTCCAACGTGCCGCCGAGTTCCTCGAACTCGCGGCCCATCCGCTCGAACAGTTCCTCTATCTCGTCGAAGGGATCACGTCGGGTCATACAGGTCAGGATTCGTGACGGAGCGTCTTGAACGTACTGGCGGAGGCGGGGACGGCGGCGCGCCGAGACGCCGGCGACAGACACTATCCGCTGGCGCCCTTGGAGTTCGTATGCGCCTGTTCTGGCACCGAGGAGACGCTCGAACGCGGGACAACGCCGGGCTCGCCGCCGCGGCTCGGGACGGTGAAGTCGTGCCGGTGTTCGTGTACGACGCCGACCTGCTCGGAACGGTCGGCGCGCGGCAGCGCGCGTTCTTCCTCCGCCACGTGAAGCGACTGGAGGAGCGGTACCGCGAACTCGGGAGCGACCTGATCGTCCGCGCCGGCGACCCGGAAGCGGTCCTCGTCGACCTCGCCGCGGAATACGACGCGGAGGCGGTGTTCTACAACGAGCAGTACCGAGCGGCCCGTCGGAACCGACAGCGGGCGGTCGAGGACGCGCTCGCCGGCGAAGGCGTCGACACCGACTCGCGGACCGACATCGTGCTGGTCGACCCCGGTCGGCTGGAGGCGCGCTATCCGAACCACAGCCAGTTCCACGGCGACTGGGAGGCCGTGCCGAAGCGCGGGCCGTACGCGGAGCCGGATGCGGCCGCGCTGGCCGACGTGCGCGACGGGAAGACCGTCCCCGAGCCCGACGCCGACATCGACCTCCCCGACGCGGGGTACGAGGCCGCCCGCGAGCGGTTCGACGAGTTCCTCGACTACGGGATCACCTCGTACAACGACACCCGCGACGACCTCGCGCGGGCCGTCGAGGCCCCGACGCACGCGGTCTCGCGGATGTCTCCGTACCTCGCGACCGGCGCGATCGGGGTCCGCGAGCTGTGGGCGGGCGCGAGCGACGTGTACGACGCCGTGACCGGCGGGGAGCGCCGCAACGTCGACAAGTACCGGTACGAGCTGTCGTGGCGCGAGCAGATGTACCACCTGCTGTATTACAACCCGGACCTCGCCGTGTCGAACTACAAGTCGTTCCCGAACGAGATCGCGTGGCGCGACGACGACGACGCCTTCGAGGCGTGGACGCGCGGCGAGACCGGCTACCCGCTCGTCGACGCCGGAATGCGACAGCTGAACGAGGAGGGGTACATCCACAACCGGCCGCGGCAGGTGGTCGCGAGCTTTCTCACGAAGCACCTCCTGATCGACTGGCGGCGCGGCGCGCGCTACTTCACGAAGCAGCTGATCGACCACGACTACGCCTCGAACCACGGCGCGTGGCAGTGGACCGCCTCCACCGGCACCGACTCCGTCGACGTGCGCATCTTCGACCCGGTGAGCCAAATGTCGAAGTACGACGACGGCGCCCGATTCGTGAAGGCGTACGTCCCGGAGCTCTCGGACGTGCCGTCCGGGAAGGTGGTCGACTGGCCGACCCTCTCGCGGGCGGAGCGCGAGGAGCTCGCGCCCGACTACGCGCACCCGATCGTCGACCGGAACGAAGGGTACGAGCGCGCGCAGCGCGTCTTCGAGGAGGCGCTCGGGAAGCGATAGCGGGCGCGGGTCGGCGCGGAGCGGTGCGGACCCGTGGGTGGTACCGGCGTTCCGTAACCGAGTCCTTTTCGTGGGGCCCCGAGAACGGCTCCGCTATGTCCCCAGTCGCGATCGACGACGTCGAGGCCGCCGCCGAGCGGCTCGCCGGCACCGACATCGTCCAGCGGACGCCCGTCGAGCGGAGTCGCTCGCTGAGCGATCGGTGCGGCGCCGACGTGCGTCTCAAGATGGAACACCTCCAGCGCACCGGCTCGTTCAAGACGCGCGGCGCGTACAACGCGATCTCGCTGGCGATAGACGGGTCCGGAGAGCGCGCCGCGGAGGTCCCGATCGAGCGCGTCGTGGCCGCGAGCGCGGGCAACCACGCACAGGGGGTCGCGCTCGCGGCGGCCGACGCCGGGATCGAAGCGACGATCGTGATGCCGGAGGCAGCGCCCGCGGCGAAGATCGAGGCGACCCGCGCCTACGGCGCCGAGGTCGTCCTCCGGGGCAGCGCGTTCCCCGAGGCGATGGCGCACGCTCGGACGCTGACCGACGACCCCGGGACGCGGTTCGTCCACGCGTTCGACGACCCCGACGTGGTCGCGGGACAGGGGACGCTCGGCCTGGAAGTGCTCGACCAGGTGCCCGACGTCGACACCGTCCTCGTCCCCGTAGGGGGCGGCGGGCTCGCGGGCGGGGTCGCAACCGCGGTCAAGGCCCGGTCGCCCGAGACGCGGGTCGTCGGCGTTCAGACCGAGGGCGCGTCGACGCTCTCGGAGAGCCTCGCGGCCGGCGAACTCGTGACGCGCGACGAACCCGACACGATCGCGGACGGGATCGCGACCGGCGGGCTGAGCGACCTCACCTTCGAACTCCTCGACGAACACCTCGACGAGGCGGTCGTCGTGAGCGACGACGACGTGGCGAACGCGATCCTCCTGCTCTTGGAGCGCGCGAAGCAGATGGTCGAGGGCGCGGGCGCGACCGCCGCGGCCGCCCTGTTGAACGACGAGGCGGTCGACGATCTCGACCTCGGCGGCGAGACCGTCGTCCCGCTTCTCTGCGGCGGCAACATCGACGTGACGACGCTGAAGGAGGTGGTGACGCACGCCCTCGTCGACCGCCACCAGCTGATCGAGCTCTCCGTCCGGATCGACGACACGCCCGGGACGATGGGGGAGATCAGCACCCTGATCGGCGCGGAGCGCGCGAACATCCGGACCGTGCGCCACGAGCGCAGCCGACCTGACCTGCCGGTCGGCGACGCCGACCTCGTCTTCGAGGTGGAGACGAACGGCCCTGCCCACGTCGACCGCGTCCTCAAGGCGGTACGCGAGGCGGGGTACGAGGTGGAGTGGACGACGCGGGAGGCGTGAGGGAGAATGTCGTCGATGTATAAATTGAACTACGGTGGCGCGCGCCTCCGAGCGGCCGCCTGCGGCGGCCGTGAGGAGCGCGTGCGAGGGAGTCGGCCGACCGCAGGGAGGCCGACGAGGCTGGGGAGGCGTGAGGTGCGGTTGCGGTGTGGGGCGGGATTCAAAGGGGCAGTCGCGAGGCCGCCGTAGGCGACGCAAGCACCGGAACGAGGGAGCGGAGCGACCGAGTGAGGAGCACAGCGAGCGTACTTCGGCCTCGCGACTGGGGCTTTGGAGGTGTTCACCGCCAAGTCACCGAAGGCGTCCACGATCGACCCGCCGACCGCGTCGGGCGGGTGGTCGTCGTCTCGCGCGATCCGACGATTTGAAACGCTCACCTCGGCAACCGTCTCGTAATGAGTCTCGTCGTTACCGACACCCTGGAAGACGAGCGCGTCGAGTTCACGGCCGACGGCGACGTCACGCTGTACGTCTGCGGCCTGACGGTGTCGGACGACCCGCACCTCGGGCACGCCCGCCTGTGGTTCCACGCGGACGTGCTCCACCGGTGGCTCGAACACCTCGGCTACGACGTACGTCACGTCGAGAACGTCACCGACGTCAACGAGAAGATCACGGCCCGCGTCGGCGAGCGCGACGACTGGACCGAGGAACGCGACGTGGCCGAGGCGTTCACCGCCACGACGTTCGACGCGATGCGCGGACTCAACCTCAGGCGGGCGGAGGTGTACCCCCGCGTCACCGAGCACGTGCCGGAGATCGTCGACCTCGTCGAGACCCTGATCGAGGAGGGGTACGCCTACGAGTCGAACGGCTCCGTCTACTTCGACGTGACCCGCTTCGACGAGTACGGGAAGCTCTCGAATCAGGAGTTAGACGCGCTCGAAGCGCAGGGCGAGCCGGACGAGCGCTCGGAGAAGCGGAATCCGGCCGACTTCGCGCTGTGGAAGGCCGACGGCGTGAGCGAGACCGCGGCGCGCGAACACGCGAAACACGACCACGGCGCGGAGACGCCCGAGGGCGAGACGTGGGCGTCGCCGTGGAGCGAGGGGCGGCCCGGGTGGCACGTGGAGTGCTCGGCGATGTCGACGACGCACCTCGGGGACACTCTCGACATCCACATGGGCGGGCGCGACCTCGTCTTCCCGCACCACGAGAACGAGATCGCGCAGTCCGAGGCGGCGACCGGCGAGGCGTTCGCGCGCCACTGGCTCCACGTCGGCCTGCTGGAGATGGACGGCGAGAAGATGTCCTCGTCGATCGGAAACTTCTGGACCGTTCCGGACGCCCTCGACGAACTCGGCGTCAACGTCGTCCGCACGTTCTACGCCGGCGCCGCCTACCGCTCCGAGCAGGCGCTCACCGAGGAGACGATCGGGGAGGCCGAGGAGCGCTGGGAGCGGCTCTCCCGCACGTACGACCGCGCCGTCGAGGCGCTCGACTCGACCGAGGCCCGAGCGAAAGCCGAGGACGCCGACCTCCGCGAGGCAGTTGCGACCGCCCGCGACGACTTCGCGGCCGCGATGAACGACGACCTCAATCTCCGAGAGGCGACCGCGGCGCTCCTCGATCTCACCGACGCGGTGAACCGACACGTGGACGCGGTCGACGAGGGGAACGATGACGGGAACGGGACCCGTGACGCAGACGCCGCCTACGACTACCGGGGCCTCCGCGAGGCGGTCGAAGCGTTCGAAGAGCTCGGCGGCGACGTGTTGGGCCTCCAGTTCGAGTCGCCGAGCGACGGCGACGTCGACCTCGCCGGCGAGCTGGTCGAACTCGTGTTGAACGTCCGTGAGGCCGAGCGCGAGGCGGGCAACTACGAGCGCGCGGACGAGCTCCGCGACGCGCTCGGCGAAGTCGGCGTCGAGATCGAGGACGGCCCGGACGGCGCGACGTACCGGTTCGAGTAATACGGAACCGCGCGTTTCACCGGGGGGGATCGTCAGTGTGGCGATAGCGGTGGGTGGCTCGGTCGCTCGTATATAAACAGCTGCCGACGGAACCGCGGATAACATCTCCAAAGCCCCAGTCGTGAGGGCTCGCGCGGCTCGCTGTGTTCCTCGGTCGGTCGCTACCGCCCCTTCGCTGCGGTGTCGCCGGTGGCTTCGCCGCCGGCTTCCCGCGGCGCGTAGCGCCCCGCTACTTGCGTCTCCGTGCTTCGCACTCAGGGCTGCCCCTTTGAGTCCCGCACCGCACAGCACCGCACCTCGCGCCTCCCCAGCCTCGTCGCTGGCGCCCTCCGCTTCGCTCCGGGAGCCAGCGACTCCAACGAGGGACCTTCGGTCCCTCTGGCAGTCGGCGCGTGGCGCCGGCGACTTCGCACGCGCTCCTCACGGCCGCCTGCGGCGGCCGATCGGAGGCACGCGCAACCGTACCGCCGCGTTCATCGATAAATAGTCGTCACCGTTAGGTCTGGTCGTTTAAATAACGGAGCAACGGGTCGCAGTCTTCCGAAGTTCAGGTCTCAGTCGAGCACGTGCTCGGTGTCGTACGAGCCGAGCACCTTCACCCACCCCTTGTCCGCGATGGCCTCGACGTCGTCGACCGCCTTCGCCATGTGGTCCTCGTAGAGCCCGGCGTCCACGTCGAAGTGGAACAGGTAGTCGCCGAGGCGCTCGCCGCTCGGGCGCGACTCGATCCGCGAGAGGTTGAGGTTGCGGTCGGCGAACGCCTCCAGCAGCTCCAGCAGGAGGCCGGGGTAGTTCGCGTTCGGGTAGACGATCAGCGTGGTCTTCCCGCCGGCGTCGGCCCTCGCGGACTCGGGCGCGACGACGAGGAACCGCGTCGCGTTCGACGTCCGGTCCTGGATGTCTTCCGCGAGGATAGAGAGGTCGTTGCCGGCGTTGTCCGGGTGCCCGATCCCGGCGACGCGGGCGTCCTCGCGGGCGCGCTCGACGCCGCGGGCCGTGGAAGCGACCGCTTCGAGGCCGGCGTCCGGGTAGTTCGACTCCAGCCAGTTGCGACACTGCGCGAGCGCCTGCGAGTGGCTCGCGACGACCTCGAACGAGTCGTCCTGCGAGAGGAGGGCGTGGCGGATCGGCGTGACGACCTCGCGGGTGACGGACACGTCATAGTCGGCGAGCGCGTCGAGGCTCTCCGTGACCGACCCCTCGATGCTGTTCTCGATGGGGACGACGCCGCGCTCGAACTCGCCGTCCGCGACGGCGTCGACGATGGCGGTGACCGATTCGCGGAACGACACCTCGGCGGCGACAGCGCGCGCGGCGCGGTGCGAGTACGTGCCGGCGGGACCCAACGTGACGGCGTTCATTGCCCCACCGTTTCAGGGGAGCCGAGAAAAGCCTGCGGGGCGCGGCGATGTTTCCGGTGCGTCCGATCGGGGTCGGGCTACGGAGCCGGTCACTCCTCGGCCGATTCGGTCGGCACGCCGCCGAGGTTCCCCTCGTCGTCGAACAGCTTGGCGCGGAGGAAGCGCGCCCGGTACCGGTTCGCCCCCTCCTTCGTGTCCGCCTCGCGGATCTCGTCGGTCCGGCCGTCCGCGACCGCGTCGATGATGTCCTCGACCTGCTCCTTCTCGCTCGGGGTCAGGTCGAACTCGTACGTCCGCGGCTGCTCGCTCTCCAGTCGCGTCCACTTCCGCGCGGCCGACACCACGACTGAACACGGCTCGCGGCAGGGGAACGCGCCGTCGCCGCCGTCGACGTCGAGGTCCGTCTCGTCGTCGTACTGCCACTCGCGGCGCTTGAGACACTGCGAGTCGTCGCAACAGGCCTCCGCCACCCAGTTGACGTGCTCGTACCCCTCGCCGCGGTCCCACGTCTTCACGACGCCGTAGATGCCCGCCTGGCGCTCCATCGTCTCGCGCCAGTGAGTCACGTCGAGCTCCCCCTCGCGCTCGCGGTGCCAGTTGGCGACGGTCGCGGGGTAGATCGTCTCGACCGCCTCGTAGAGGTCGCGCGGGCCGAGGTCGGGGAACACCCAGCCGCCAGCGAGCGACGGGGCCGTCTTGAGCGGGCGGTACCGCCCCTGTTCGTCGAACGTCACCAGATCGCGGGCGTTGAGCGGGTCGTCGTACGCGTCCAGATCGTCGACCGGGACGCCGGCGTCGTCGGCGTGGCGCACGTCGTAGCGGCGCTCCCCGCGGTCGGTGACCGTCGCCGTGATCTTCAGTTCGCCCCACGCGCGTTCGATGCCCTCGGCGAGCGCGGCGTACCGGGTCGCGACGGTATCGCCGTCCGCGTCCTCGATCCAGCGGAGGAACGCGCGACGCGGCCCGAACTCGCCGACGACGCGCTCGAAGGTGTACCAGTCGGTGACGGCCGCGGCGCGCTCGGAGAGCGCCTCGTGGAGCTCGCGCTCGCTCAGCCCGACCGGGCGGTCGCCGTCGGCGAGGACGTACTCGCCGGGGGCGTCCTCGACGGGAGCGTCCTCGTCGTCTTCGTCGGCGCCGCGCGCCACGCTGAACCCCTCGAACCGGACGGGCTCTCCCGGCTCGCGGTCGGCGAGCGCGTCGAGGACCGCGTCGAACGCCTCGCTCGGGAGGTCGATCTCTGGCGCGTCGGGCTCGCTACCGGCGTCTTCGGATCCGTCGTCGGCCGCGTCAGCCTCCGCGGAGGTCGGGTCGCTCACGCTCAGTCCCCCGTGGCGACGCGGGTAGTCTCTCGCACGTCGTCGAGCGCCGTCCCAAGGTCGGCGCCGGCGTCGTCGGCGCGCTCTAAGACCACGTCGGCCATGAGTGGCTCCGTTCCCACCGCGCCCGCGTACCAGATCCGCGTGCCGTCGACCGTCTCGGGCACGTCGTATCCCTCGGTGTGGTCCTCACAGAGGCCCACGTCCTCCGGGATGTCCTCCTGCGTGTGGTAGCCGTCGGCGATGAAGAGGGGAACTAAGACGACGTCGTCGCTCTCGAAGTGCTCGGGGAGGTCGTCGACCTCCGGGTCCTCGTCCATGTACAGCGGCTTCACCTCGTCGAATCGGTCGCGCTCGGCGATCCGGTCGGCGTGGTACTCGATCGCCTTCGCCGAGTTCTCGTTGCGCTCGGTGCCGTGGCCGACGACCGCGAGGCCGAACCCGTCGCCCACGTCGGCGTCGTTCGTCACGGACTCCGCGCGGCGGACGATCACGTCGGTCATCGCGCGGTGGGTCCCCACCGGCCCGCAGTAGTGGACCTCCTTGTCGATGTCCTCGGCGACGAGCGTCGCCTGGTCCGCCGAGAGGCCGTCGGAGTCCCACTCCGAGACGTCCCAGCCGGCGAGGCGGAGTTCGCGGGGGATCACCTGCTCGGTGAAGTAGCCCTCCGAAATGAACAGCGGGACGACGTACACCTCGTCGCCCTCGACGGTGCGGAGCACCTCTCGGAAGTGCGGCTCCTCCTTCCAGAAGCCGGTGCGGACCTCGTCGAAGGCACCGGTGGCGCGGATCGTGTCGGCGTGGTCGTACGTCGGCGCGCTCGACTCGGGGTTGAGGTGCGAGCCGTGCGCGACGATGACGAGCGACTGCATACCCGTACTGGGGCCGCGCCGCTCTTAGGGACTTCGGAGGCTGCGGGAGTGCGAAAACGGTGCGACGCCGGGGTTCGGGGTCGACCCGCAAAGCGGCGTTGACCGCGCGACAGGCCGGAGCTGTCGTTGAACGCGCGTCAAGGCGGAGCCGGCCATCGACCGCGCGTCAGGTCGAGTCGGTCGTCGGCACCGCGTCGAGCGCGGCCTCGACGATCCGGACCGCGTCCGGACCGTCGCGCCGCCCGACGACGCAGACGAGCGTATTCTCCGCGACGCCGGCGGCCGGGACCTCGATGTCCCGAACGGCCAACCGGCGGAGCGACGCCCCGAGCGCCGCGGCGTCGACATCGCCGGTCGCGACGATCGCCGTGCGGTCGCCCTCCGGAGCGACGGCCGCGTCGCCGACGCGGAGGAGCGGCTCGCCGGCGTCGCCCTCGGCCGCGCCGTCGGCCGCCGAGAGCCCGACGCCGCTGCGCATCGAGACGGTCGTCCCTCGCGATTCCGTCGCGTACGCGGGCAGGTCCTCGCGGAAGCGCCGGAGGGCGGCCGCGACCGCGTCCGGCTCGCCGTCGAGGGCGGCGGCCTCGGCGAGCCACGCGGCCGCGGCGCTGTGGTTCAGGAGGCCGGCGCGGAGCGCGTCGAAGACGAACGGCCGCGAGCGGACGGCCTCGCGGGTGTCGGCTGCCAGCGACATGGACCGACTTGCGCGCGCGTCGATCAAGCCGGTTTCGATCGCCGCGTCGTCAGGGTCGGTCCGGCGTCGTCCGCGGGGGCCGGCGGTCCCGCGCGGTCAGTCGTCGTCCTCGGCGGGGCTCGCCGACGCGGGCGGCACCGGGTCGGACTCCGGCCGGGGATCGTCCGCGGCGACCGGCTCGTCGGACCGCGACAGCCAGCGCAGGAACCCGCCCATGGCGACGAGACAGACGAGCGCGAACGGGGCGCCCGTGACGATCACCGACGACCGGAGCGCGGTCGCGCCGCCGACGACCACGAGCACGGAGGCGATCGCACCCTGGAGGATCCCCCAGAAGACCCGGTTCGCGCCCGACGGCTTCCGGCTGCCGCCGGTCGTGAGCATGCCGACCGCGAGCGTCGAGGAGTCGGCGGAGGTGAGGAAGAACGTCGTCACCAGCACTAAGAACAGCAGCTGCCACAGCTCGCCGCCGGGGAACGCCCCGAAGATGACGTAGCCGGAGACGCCGTCGCCGAACTCGCCGACTGCGCCGAGCACGTCGGCCGCGCCGGACTGCTGGATTCGGATCGACGTCCCCCCGACGACGGTGAACCACAGCGCCGAGACCGCGGTCATCGTCCCGAAGGCGGTGCCGACCACCGACCGGATCGTCCGGCCGCGGGAGATCCGCGCGAGGAACAGCCCGACGAACGGCGCCCACGCGATCCACCACGACCAGTAGAAGACGGTCCACGCCGCCGTCCAGCTCGCGCCGCCCTCCACGCCGCTCCCCGTGAACAGGCTCATCTCGAAGAAGGAGGTCGCGTACGTGCCGAGCGCCGCCACGCCGATGTTCAACACGTCGACCGTCGGCCCGGCGAGGAGCGCCACGCCGAGGAGCAGGGCCATGACCGCGATGTTGAACACGGACAGCCGTCGGATGCCGCGGCTCACGCCCGCGACGAGCGAGAGCGTGAAGAGGACGGTGATGCCGACGATGACGGCGACCGTCGCGGCGTCGCCGAACGCGACTCCGGTCCGGAACGTGACGCCGGTGAGCAGCTGGGTGGCGATGAAGCCGAGCCCGGTCGCGATCCCGCCGATGGTGGCGACGACAGCGAGGGTGTCGACCGTCCGGGCGACGAGGCCGTCGAGCCGGTCGGGGCCGAGGACGGGATACAGCGCGGTGGAGACGCGGAACGGAGCGTCGTGCCGGTAGGCGAAGTACGCGACCGGAATACCGATCGCGAGGTACCCGCCCCAGGCGCTGACGCCGTAGTGGAAGACCGTGTACGCGACCGCGGGCACCGCCGCCGCGCTCGACTCCGCGGCCACCTCGCCCGCGAACAGCGGCGGGACGGTCTGGTAGTGTAACAGCGCCTCCACGGGACCGAAGAAGACGATGCCGGCCGACAGCCCGGCCGAGAAGAACATCGCCACGTACGACGCCGTCCCGTACTCGGGGTCGCCCTCGCCGAGGCGGACGCGTCCGTAGCGACTGACGAGGAGGTAGCCGGCGGCCCCGACCAGCGCGAGCACCGTGCCGAGGTAGAGCCACGCGAGCCCCTGGCCGAACGTGACGAACGCCGCGTCGATCGCGGCGGCGGCGCCTTCCGTGTCGGCCGCCGTGTACGCGAGGAACGCGAACGTTGCCAGCGCGCCGGCGGCGAAGGGCACGGGATCGACCTCGGATCTGAACGAGCGTATCGACTCGACGACGGAGCGTCCATTCATAAACGAGTGGGTATCGATCAGCAGGGCCTCAACCGGGTTAAACCTGTTTCTGAGTGCGTGTACGTCCGTTTTCGTCCGCGCACCGTGGTCGGAAATCGACGGCGGACCGTCACCGTCGTCGGCCGCGCCGATCCGGCGGCGCGCGGGCGGCAGAGATTCGTGTTGCCAGCCCGTATCCGCGGCCGTGAACCACGTCCCGAACGAGGCGCTGGCCGCGATCGACGCGTTCGGCGAGGGGCACCTCCGCGGCGACCCGCCGCCGGTCCGCGAGCGGCTGCGCTCGGACCTCCGGGTCCGGATCGAGGTCAACGACGACGGGCGAACGGCGCGGTGTCGGTTCGAGACGGAGTACACCCGGACGCCGCCGACGCTCCGCGACCGGGATTCGTTCCTCGTCACGTATGTGGACGGCGTCGACGAGCGCCTCCGCGAGTGGGGGATCGAGCCCCCGCCCGCGTACGAGTACCGCGAGACTGTCGACGGCACGCACCGGTACGAGGGGACGCTGACGCTGCCGTGACGCGGAGCTCTCGGAACGCGACGGCGCGGCCTGATTATGCCGTCGTTAGCCGGACGGAACGGTGTGCTGCTCACGACCGCCTTCGTCTTCCACGTGGTCTCCGGCGCGCTGTGGACCGGCGCGACGCTGTACGTCGTCTACGCGACCCTGCCGCGGGCGACCGACGGGACGCTCGGCCGCGAGGCGTTCGTCGACGCCGCGTTGCTCGCCGGCGGGGTTCCGGGGTGACGCGGCGGCGAGAACGAGATATATAAACGGCGTCGGATAGCCGAATTCGTCCCACCAGAGATCAATGCTAACTCTCCGCACGATCCGGGAAGAAACGGTCCGGTGTCGTGCGGTTTTCGACGGCGGCTCCCGACGGCGTCCGTCCGTGTCCGTCCGGCCGTCAACGAGACATTTATATAGAATCACAATCAATCAAACGCTGTATGAGTCAGCGAATGCAGCAGGGTCAGCCGATGATCATCATGGGCGATGACGCCCAGCGCGTCCAGGACAAGGACGCACAGGAGTACAACATCTCCGCGGCGCGCGGCGTCGCCGAGTCCGTCCGGTCGACGCTCGGACCGAAGGGGATGGACAAGATGCTCGTCAACTCGATGGGCGACGTCACCATCACCAACGACGGCGTCACCATCCTCCAGGAGATGGACATCGACAACCCGACCGCCGAGATGGTCGTCGAGGTCGCCGAGACCCAGGAGGACGAGGCCGGCGACGGGACGACCAGCGCGGTCGCCATCGCGGGCGAGCTGCTGAAGAACGCCGAGGACCTGCTTGAACAGGACATCCACCCGACAGCGGTGATCAAGGGGTTCAACCTCGCGAGCGAGTACGCCCGCGAGCAGGTCGACGAGGTCGCGACCGCGGTCGACCCCGACGACACTGAGACGCTCCAGAACGTCGCCGAGACGTCCATGACCGGCAAGGGCGCCGAGCTCGACAAGGACGTGCTCGCCGACCTCGTCGTCCGCGCCGTACAGGGCGTCACGGTCGAGGCCGACGACGGCTCCCACGTGGTCGACCTGGCGAACCTGAACATCGAGACGCGCACCGGTCGCGCGGCGGGCGAGTCCCGCCTGCTCACCGGTGCGGCGATCGACAAGGACCCGGTCCACGATGACATGCCGACCGACTTCGAGTCGGCGAACGTCCTGCTCCTCAACGACCCGATCGAGGTCGAGGAGGCCGACGTGGACACCTCCGTCAACGTCGACTCGCCGGACCAGCTCCAGAAGTTCCTCGATCAGGAGGAGGAGCAGCTCCGCGAGAAGGTCGACCAGATCGTCGACTCCGGCGCCGACGTCGTCTTCTGTCAGAAGGGCATCGACGA
Organism: Halorubrum ezzemoulense DSM 17463; assembly: GCF_002114285.1. Lineage (GTDB taxonomy): Archaea > Halobacteriota > Halobacteria > Halobacteriales > Haloferacaceae > Halorubrum > Halorubrum ezzemoulense. Next base: position 31,179 of record NZ_NEDJ01000020.1, on the reverse strand, counting down.
CCTCGCGCAGCACTACCTCGCCAAGGAGGGCGTGCTGGCGGTCCGCCGCACGAAGAAGTCCGACCTGACGTTCCTGAAGAACGTCCTCGGCGCGCCGATCGTCACCGACCTCGACTCCCTCACCGCGGACGACCTCGCGGTCGGCTCGGTCGAGCGCGACGGCGACGAGGAGCTGTTCTACGTCGAGGGCGAGGACGCCCACGGCGTCACGCTCCTCCTGTACGGCACGACCGACCACGTTGTCGACGAGCTTGAACGCGGCATCCAGGACGCGCTCGACGTGGTCTCGACGACCGTCTCCGACGGGCGCACGCTGCCCGGCGGCGGCGCGGTCGAGGTCGAGATCGCGCGCCGCCTGCGCGACTACGCCGACTCCGTCGAGGGGCGCGAGCAGCTCGCGGTCGAGGCGTTCGCCGACTCCCTCGAACTGATCCCGCGCGTGCTCGCCGAGAACGCGGGCCTCGACGCGATCGACCTGCTGGTCGACCTCCGCGCGGCCCACGAGGCGGGCGACCAGCACGCCGGGCTCGACGTGTTCGCCGGCGAGGTCGTCGACACGGCCGAGGCGGGCGTCGTCGAGACGGCCCACGCGAAGGAGCAGGCGATCGCCTCCGCGGCCGAGGCGGCGAATCTGGTCCTGAAAATCGACGACATCATTTCGGCGGGCGACCTCTCGACGGCGGGCGGCGACGACGAGGGCGGCGCCCCCGGCGGCGGCATGGGCGGCATGGGCGGCATGGGCGGCGCGATGTGAAGTCGGCCGAGAACTGACTTCCACCGTTCCCACCGTTTCGTCCGACGAACGCTCCGTTTTCCCCCGTTTCAACCGAGACCAGCCGAACGGCCGCCGAAGTCGGCTGGCGAGGGGCCGATCCCCGCCCGCTCGCCTTTTGCCCGCCCGTGCGCGCCGCGCACATCGGCGGCCGCACCTCTTTACGGATCCGCGCCCTACGGGGGGGCGATGGCAGATCTCACGCTCTACGAGCTCGAAGGCTGTCCGTACTGCGCGAAGGTGAAGACGAAGCTGTCCGACCTCGGCTTGGAGTACGACTCGATCATGGTCCCGCGCTCGCACAGCGACCGCACCGAGGTCGAGGAGGTCTCCGGACAGACCGGCGTGCCCGTCCTCGTCGACGAGGAGCACGGGATCGAGGGGATGCCCGAGAGCGACGACATCGTCGAGTACCTCGAAGAGACGTACGGCGGCGCGAGCTAACGCTCGGACGCGGGGACGCGAGCCACCGTCGAACGAGAGCCTATTTATTCGCCCGCGGCGAGGTGACCCGCGTGCGACTCGTACACCGTCCCGACGCGTCGGGCGACCGGACCGAGACCGTCCTCGCGAGCGACGTCGACGTCGCCCGCTCGACGCTCGAACAGGCCCGCGGGCTGATGTTCCGGCGGTCGGTCCCCGACGACTACGCCCTCGTCTTCCCCTTCGACGAGCCCGAGACGCAGTGGCTCCACATGCTGTTCGTGCCATTCGCGATCGACGCGGTGTGGCTCGTCGACGGCGAGGTGACGGCGAAGAAGCGGCTCGCGCCGTTCGTGGGACTGGGCCGCGGCCGCGCCGACACCGTCGTCGAGCTGCCGGCCGGCGCGGCGGAGTCGGTGACGGTGGGCGACGAGCTCCGGCTCGCGGAGTGAGGCGCGCGCCGTCTCGCGGAGTCGTGAGCGCCGGAGCGACCTCGGCGTCGACGGGGCGACCGCGTCACCCCCGTCCGGCTCAGTCGTCCGGGCTGAACAGTTCGGTGTCGTCGATCGGCGGCGCATCGGCGACGCGCAGGGACAGCTCGATCCGGCTTCCGCCGGCCTTGCTCTCGGCGATGTCGAGGCTCCCGCCGCCGGCGGTGGCGATCCAGTTCACGTACCAGAGCCCGAGCCCGCTCGCGTGTTCGAGCGGCGTCTCTTCGCCGGTGAGGACGGCGCGCTCGGCCGGGGGGATCCCCGGCCCGTCGTCCGCGACGACGAGGGAGGCCCACGACTCGCTCGGGAGCTCCGCGGCCGAGACCCGAACCCGCGGCTCGTCGGCGTCGTTGTGGCGGATCGCGTTGTCGACGAGCTCGGTGATCGCCTCCGGGAGGAACGCGACCGCCGAGACGACGATGTCGTCCGGGATGTCGACATCGACGGTGGCCCCGTCGAGGACCGCCGGGTCGACCGATTCGAGGGCGGCGTCGACCGCGGGCGCGAGCGCGATCGGTCGCGCCGACGGGCGCTGGGAGAGCAGCCGCTCGACCTTGCGAGAGGTCTCGCCGAGGCGCAACAGCCGCTCGGCGGTGGCGACGACCCGTTCGAGCTGCTCGGTGAGCTCGGGGTCGTCGACGGCCTCGATGGCCTGTCCGGTGAACCCCGTGACCACGTTGAGGTCGTTCCGGAAGTTGTGCCGCAGCACGCGCGTCAACACGGCGAGCCGCTCCTCCCTGAGGGACGCCTCGGTGACGTCCTCGCCAACGCCGACGGCCCCCACGACGCGGTCGCCGTCGGTCACCGGACCGACGGAGAGCCGATAGGGGACGCGTTCGCCGGAGCGGGTGAGGAGGCGCGCCTCGCGGGAGACCGCCTCGCCGTCGCGATACACCCGAGTGAGGGCCTCGCTGATCGCGTCGCGCGTCGCCTCGTCGAACAGCGACGTGAGCGCCCGTCCAGAGAGCGCGTCGGGTGCGTACCCCGTGTCGGCCGCGAGCTCGTCGTTCCACCGCGAGAGCGTTCCCTCCTCGGTACAGCGGAACAGCGCGAGCGGGACGGTGTCGGCGAGCGCGTCGACCAGTCGGCGCTCGGTGTCCCGCTCGGACTCGGCGGCGACGCGGGCGGTGGCGTCGGAGAGTCCGACGACCAGCCACTCGGACCCGGCGATCGTCGCCGTGTGGAGCGCCGCGTCGACCCGGAGCCTCGGATCGCCGAGACGGAGGTCCCACTCGAACCGCTCGGCCGCGTCGGTCGCGCCGTCGGAGCCGGGCGTCTGGGAGGCCGCCGCGGCGGCGACGTCAGCGATCGGCTCGCCGGAGACGGTGACATCGGTCTCGCCGAGGTCCGGGAGGCCCATCAGCGTCAGCGTGCCGCGGTCGTGGCCGACGAGGTCGGCCGCCGGCGCGTTCGCGGCGCGGACGGCCAGCGTGTCCGGATCGCAGGCGAGCGTCGGGGTCGGAACCGCCTCGACGAAGGCTCGGAGGATCCCCGACGGAGCGGCGTCGCCGCTCGACGGCGATCGGTCCTCGGCCGACGAGTCCGGGTCGCGGTCACCCATCTGTCGGTAATCGAGACACTCCGCGCATATGTGTTTGTGGATTTATGAATTGCGGCGGAATCGAACCGGGCGCGGCGCGCCGGCGGTCAGTCCGCTCTGGCCTGCCAGTCGCGAACGGTGTCGGGCCCAACGCCGTCGACGTCGGCCGCCAGACTGTCGGGATCGGCGGACTTGAGCTCGTCGACGCCGTCGACGCCGGCGTCTTTCAGCTTCGCGGCGGTCTTCTCGCCGATCCCCTCGACGGCTTGGAGCTCCGACCCCTCCTGCCGGGCCGTGAACTCGCGGTAGTTACAGATCGGACAGCCCAACTCCCACGGCTCGTCGCCGGAGTGGACGCGGAGGTGCGGGAGGTCGTGTTCCTCGCAGGTCTCGTCGGTGACCTCGATCTCGCCGCGCCGGGGGAGCGGCAGCGAGTAGTCGCAGTCGGGGTAGCGCGTACAGCCCACGAGTCGCGAGCCGGAGCGGAGCCGCTTGACCGCGAGCTCGCCCCCGTGTTCCGCCCCGCAGTCGGGACACGTCCCGATCACCTCGTCCTCCTGCTCGTCGGCCTCGTCCGCCTTACACTGCGGGCAGCCGTGGACGAACGTCTTCCGGCCGGCGAGCATCTTCACGTGACGGAGGTCGTGTTCGTCGCAGGTCTCGTCCAAGAGGAGCGGCTTTCCGGTCGACGGGAGCGGGAGGGTGTACTCGCAGTCGGGATAGCCGTCGCAGCCGACGAAGTACGACCCCTGCCGCGACTTGCGGACGAGGAGATCGGACCCGCACTCCGGACACGGGCCGAGAGTCTTGTCCGCCTTCAGCGAGGTCTGGAGGTGGTCGCCGACCGCCTCGCGGGAGTCGGTGAGGTCGTCGAACACGCGCGAGAGCAGCTCGCGGGACTCCGCGGTCACCTCGTCGTACTCCTTCTCGCCGGCCGCGATGGCCGCCATGTCCTGTTCGAGCTGGGCGGTCATCTCCTCGCTCACGATCCGGTCGGCGAACTCCTCCGCGGCCTCGACGACCGCCTCGGCGAGCCGCGTCGGGCGAGGCGGGTCGCTCTCGACGTAGTTGCGGTCGTACAGCTTCTCGATCGTGCGGTGCCGGGTCGCCTTCGTGCCGAGCTGCCGCTTCTCCATCTCCTCGATGAGCCGGGACTGCCCGTAGCGGCGCGGGGGTTGGGTCTCCTTCCCCTCGGTGGAACGGTCCGACAGCGACAGCGTCTCGCCGACCTCGACGTCCGGGACGATCCGCTCGTCGCTGGAGCGGTACGGATACACCTCGTGGTAGCCCGCCTCCAGCAGCCGCTTCCCGTTGGCCTTCAGCCGCAGCCCGCCGTCGGCGGCGAGGTCGGCCGGCTTCGCCGCGTCGTCGGTGTCGCGGAGCGCGGCGAGCCCGTCGGCGCCCGCGGCGATCGGCGTCGCCTCGCCGTTCGCGAGCGCGACCACGCGCAACCGCTCCCACGTCGCGGGGTCGGCGCAGGTCGCCAGGAACCGGCGGACGATCAGCTCGTACACCTCCCACTCGTCGTCCGAGAGGTCGGCGGCGGCGGGCAGCTCACCCGTGGGGTGGATCGGCGGGTGGTCCGTCGTCTCCTCGTCGCCCTCGGTCGGTTCGATCTCGCGGTCCTCGTCGAGCAGACTCGCGGCGTCCTCGCCGAATGTCGGCGAGTCGCCGAGGTCCGCGATCAGCTCCTCGGGCTCCAAGTCCTCCGGGTACACCGTGTTGTCGGTCCGCGGGTAGGTGACGTAGCCGCCCGTGTAGAGGTCCTCCGCGAGCGACATGGCGCGCTGCGCGGAGTAGCCGAGCGACCCCGCGGCGCGGATGAACGCGGTGGTGTTGAACGGCGTCGGTGGGTCGTCGGTCTGTGTCCGCCGGGTGACGTCGTCGACGGTCGCCCCATCGGCCGCGTCGAGCGCCTCGGTGAGCGTCTCCGCGACCGCCTCGTCCCAGACGCGCTCGCGCTCGTTGCCCTCGTCGTTCAGGTGGAAGTAGCGCGCCTCGAACGGGTCGCCGCTCGACTTCGCCAGCTCGCCCGTCAGCTCCCAGTACGACTCGGGGTCGAACGCCTGGATCTCCCGCTCGCGGTCGACGATCAGCTTGAGGGTCGGCCCCTGGACCCGACCGACGGAGATGAAGTCGTCTCCAAGCTGGCGCGCGGACAGCGAGAGGAACCGGGTGAGCGCCGCGCCCCAGGTGAGGTCGATTGTCTGTCGCGCCTCGCCCGCGGCCGCCAGCTCAAAGTCGAGGTCGTCGGGGTTCGCGAACGCCTCCTGCACCTCGTTCTCCGTGATCGAGGAGAAGCGGACGCGGTCGACGGGCACGTCCTCGTTCACCTCGCGGACGAGCTCGTACGCCTCCTTGCCGATCAGTTCGCCCTCGCGGTCGTAGTCGGTCGCGATGACGACCCGCGAGGCGTTGCGGGCGAGCCGGCGGAGCGCGGCGACGATCCCCTCCTGCGTCGGCGTCTTTGTGACGGGCGCGTCGATGAGTTCGACCGGCTCCACGTCGCGCCAGTCGTTGTACTCGGCGGGGAAGTCGACGCCGACGACGTGGCCGGAGAGCCCGATACACCGCTTGCCGCCCCACTCGTAGACGTTGACGTCGTTCATCCGCTCCGCGGTCGCGGACTCGCCGCTCAGGATGTCGGCGATACGCCGCGCCGCGTTGTCTTTCTCCGTGATGATTAGTTCGGGGCCGCGACTCATTGCGGCGAGATACGCCGCTCCCGGGTCTAAAGCTTTCGCGACGCGAAATCAGCGGCAGGCGAGGGGTCGAACGACCGGTGAGAAGGGATCGGGACGCGACCGGTCACCGGGCCGCGTCGTCGGACTCGGCGAGGAACTCCGCGTCTGTCGCCTCCCCGTACGGTTCCGGCGGTTCGTCGTCCGCGTCGAGTTCGCGCCGTGCGAGGTGGTTCTCGAGTTGGCGGCGCTTGTTCCTCCCTTTCCGCTCGCGACCCGATTTCGTGTCTGGCATCGTCACCCGTGTCAACAATACCCACACATATGAATCTTGTGTCGGTGTGCGGACGTGTCGAGGCGGGCCGAACCGGACGCTTTCGAAGCAGATTCGGCCGACAGCAGCGGTGTGATAATCAAACACCCACTATATCTGCCAGAGGCTCTCACGAGTTAGTTGCGGTGGCGCGTGCCGACGAGCGCCCGGAGGGTGCGATGTCGCACGCGCGAGGGACGCGGTGAGCGACGGGCGACCGAAGGGAGCCCGGAGTGAACCGCGAGGCTGGGGCGGTGTGAGGTGCGGTGCTGTGTGGTCGCGGCCGCCCCTGTGGAGGTAATTGTCGGCGAGCAATAGGTGTCTGCGTAGAGCCGAGCGGCTGGGGCTTTGGAGGTGATCGTCGCGGCCAGACCCGCCCGTCGCTGTCGCTCCTCGCTCGTTATTGCGACAGTGGAGCGCCAGGAGAGGGATTTGAACCTCAGTCGTTCCGCTCGCTGCGCTCGCTTCACTCCCTGGTTCAAATCCCTCCGTCAGGCTTTTCGACGAACAGGTCGCTTCGCTCGCCGTGTCGTTCGTCGAAAACGCCAGGAGCGGGATTTGCACCCCCGATCCCGGATGGGAACACGCTTTCCAGGCGTGCGCCTTACCACTCGGCCATCCTGGCTCACTCCGTGCTACTCCGGTGCGACTGTTAAGTCCTTCTTTTCGCTCGCAGTCGGGCCTCGGCGAGGTAGGAGAGACCGGCCGACGCGGCCGCGACCCCGAGCGCGACGAGCGCCAGTCCGCCGATCCCGACCGGCAGCGACCCGGAGCCGACGAACCGGTACCCCTGCGCGAGCACGAGGAAGGCGAACCCGCCGACGGCGCCCCACAGCGCCGCGGACCGCAGGCGAGCGCGCGGCGTGGCCGGGGCGCCGGGCGCGCGGCCGCCGCCGCCGGAACCGGAGGGGTCGTCCCGGTCCGTCTCGGCCCCGCGCCCGCCCTCGCCGTCAGACATCTACTCGACGACGGCGACGGCTTCGATCTCGACGCCGGCCCCCTTGGGGAGCGCGCCCGCTTGGACCGCCGAGCGGGCGGGAGGCGACTCGTCAAAGTAGTCGGCGTACGTCTCGTTCATCTCGTCGAAGTCGTCGATGTCGGCGAGGAACACCGTCGTCTTGAGCACGTCCTCGGGCCCGGCCCCCGCCTCGTCGAGCACCGCGAGGAGGTTGTCCAGCGCCTGCTCCGTCTGGTCCGCGATCGACGCGTCGGCGAGGAGTTCGCCGTCGGGCGTCAGGGGGATCTGCCCGGCCGTGAACACGAGGTCGCCGTCCGTCGTCGCCTGGCTGTACGCGCCCACCGCCGCCGGGGCGTCGTCCGTGTGGATCGTCTCCTTCATGCGGGTGCGCCTTCGACCGGCGGCCTCAAGAGTACTCTGGAGCGGCCCGCCGACGGGCCCGTCGGAGCGCGGCCGGTGGACCCACCGTCAGACACAAGACTCCGGGATGGTAACATGACACGTATGACGGGTGATCAGCTCGTGCCCCTCGCCGCGATATTCGTCGGCGTGGCGGCGCTCAACCTCGCGGTGACGTGGCTGCTCGTCCGCCGGAACCGCGACCCCGCGGAGCTCTTCGGCTCGGTCGCGGCCCGTTCGTCGGAGCCCGACGGCGACGGGGAAGCGGCCGGTTCGGTGGTCGCACGCGACCGCGGCGCGGCCGGGGGTCCGACGGGCGAGTCAGCCGACGCCGGTGACCCGCCGCCGCTCGACGCCGACGGGGAGACGGTCGTCTGCCGGCACTGCGGCGCTGAGAACCGCGCCGGCTACCGGTACTGCCGGTGGTGCGTGCGGTCGGGATTCGTCGACGACGGCGCCGGCGTCACCGCGGGAACGGCGATGACCGACCGGTCGCTATAAGCTGTCGCGACGGGCGCCCCGACGGCGACGACGAGGAACGGGCTACGTAGACGGCGTCGATCCGGAGTGGACCGCTCAGGCCGCGTCGATCCGACAGCCAGCGGCGTAGTCGATCCCGTCAAGCGTGTCGATTCCGTCGTCGCCGCACACCGGGCAGTCCGGGTTACGCGCGTACGGGACCGTCTCGAACGAGAGGTCCATGGCGTCGGAAAACAGCATGCGACCGACGAGCGGGTCGCCGACGTCTATGATCAGTTTCACCGCCTCCGTCGCCTGGAGACATCCGACCGTCCCGGGGAGGACGCCGAGGACGCCGGTGCTGGCGCAGTCCGGTACCGTTCCCGGCTCCGGCGGCTCCGGGAACAGACAGCGGTAGCAGGGGCCGTCGGGCGAGAGCGTCGTCACCTGCCCCTCGAACTTGTAGATGGCACCGTGCGAGACGGGGACGCCCTCGATTCGGGCGGCGTCGTTCACCACGTACCGGGTTGCGAAGTTGTCCGAGCAGTCGACGACGACATCGTAGTCCGAGATCAGTTCGCGGGCGTTGCCCGCGTCGAGTCGCAGGTGGTGGCGCTCGACATCCACGTCGGGGTTAAGATCGGCGACGAAGTCGGCGGCCGAGTCGACCTTCTGGCGTCCCACGTCGCCGTCGCCGTGGATGACCTGTCGCTGGAGGTTCGAGCGCTCGACGGCGTCGTCGTCGACGATCCCGATCGCGCCGACGCCCGCCGCCGCGAGATACTGGACGACGGGCGCGCCGAGCCCGCCCGCGCCGACGACGAGGACGCGGGCGTCGAGCAGTCGCTTCTGCCCCTCCGGACCGACGCCGTCCAAGATGACGTGTCTGGAGTAGCGGTCGAGTTGGGTCGCGTCGAGCGAGAGGCTCATGACTTCGACCAGTGCTGGCGCGAATATAATCGTGTTCCTGGCGGCGACAAAGACGCGGCGCGGCCGACACTCACTCCGTCGGCGACGGCTCTGGACCCGACGCCGACGCTTACTCCCCCGACGCGGTCACGGCGTCGGTCATCCAACAGTCGTCGACGCTGCCCAGCGAACTGTTCGTGGTCGCGCTCCCGCCGCCGACCCGGACGAGGCGGAACTCGTAGCGCCCGGTCACGGTGCCGTCCTCGCGCGTGACGACTTCGACCGCGGCGGTCCCGTCGGCGGTCTCCGGCACCGAGTACTCCGCGGTATCGTACGTGAGCATCGGGCCGTACCGGGCGGTCTCGAACAGCTCGACGTACTCGCCGACGGGTCCGACGACCTGCCTGTTCTCCGGCGACGCGAACGCCCGGAGGGTCCGGATGCCGTCGTTCGTCGCGTTGTCGTTGTACCGGAGCGCGTTCATCTGGATCTGGACGACCTGAAGCGCGGACCGCTCGCAGGTCGGGGACAACGCCGTGTTCCGCGCGGCCTCACCGGTCGGGTCGCCGTCGGCGGCCGACACGGTGTTCCCGCCGTCCGAGTCCGTGCCGCTCGCGTCGCCACCGTCGTCCGTCGACCCTCCCACGTCGGACGGCGAGTCGATCGCCCCGTCGTCGCCGGCGATCACGCCCGGCCCGCCGATCCCGGCGGCGCCGGCGGCGAACCCGGCCCCGGCTGCCGCGACGAGGAGCGCGACGACCGCGATCGCGGCGACGACGGTCCGGCGGGACGGTCGATCGCTCGCGGCGTCGGCGGTCGAACCGTCGCCCGGCTCACCGCTCTGGGGTGGATCGGGGTCGGAGTCGCTCGGCCGGTCGTCAGCTCGCGACGCGCCGGGCGAGTCGGCGACGTTCCGATCGGTGCGATCGGCGTCGCTGCGGCCTACCGGTCCCGACGCGCCGGCGGCCGTCGCCCCGCCGGCGAGATCGCTCGCGTCGCCATCGCCCGAGGCGTCGTCGCCGCTCGCGCTGTCGACGGTCCGGACATCGTCGGTCGCCTCGTCGTCGGTGGCTAGCGATCCGTCGCCGGAATCGGTCGCAGCGCCGGGCTCGGGAGCGACCGCGTCGTACGATGCGGACCGAACGGGGACGCCGAGAATCCGGTCCGCGATCTCGTCCGCCGCCGCCGGCGGGACGGCGTACAGGAGCCGCCGTCGGAGGTCCGCCGGAGAGACGACCGTCGAGTCGTCGAGCGTCCCCTCGTCAAGCAGTGAGTCGCTCGCGACGACGACGGCGTCGGCCGGGCCGTCGGGGACGCGGCCGTCGGCGGCCGAGGCGACGAGCAGTTCGGTCCGCTGGTCCCCGTTTCGCACGGTCACTCGGGGCGGATCGGCGTCGGCCGCGTCGGCGGTCGCCGCGTACGCGTCGGCGACGAGCGTCGCGAGCGCGTCCGTGTCGAGCGACCTGAGCGCGGTCGCGAACGCGTCGGGCGGAATCGGGGTGGTCCCGGTCACGTGGCGCTCGCCATGATTACAGTTGGTATGTGACGCGGTGTCTTTGCTCTTGCGCCGCCGGCGTCCGGGGCGCGACGGCGGAGAGCGTCGGGAGCGTTAGACGACGAGCCCGTCGGGGGACGGGGGCGACGAGCGGCGCGTCCGCTCGGCGACGCGGTCGGTGAAAAACGAGAACTGAACGTCGACGGCGGCGTTACTTGCCCTGCCGGTCGTTCGAGGTGACGCTCGGGCGCGTCTTCTCGGTGCCCTTGCCGCGCTTGCGCTGGCCGCGGCCCTTGGTGCCGGCGGAGGTGAGCCCGCGGTACGCGCGACCCTTGTGGTCGTCCGAGCAGATCCAGTTCAGGTCGTCGTCGTTCTCGATTGCGGGGTGGGCGGGGTCCACGAGGATGACCTCGTGCCACTTCTGCGAGCCGTCCTCACCGACCCAGTAGGAGTTGAGCACGCGGAGGTTGCGGTACTTCCGCGAGGCGCGCTCCTCGGCGATGCGCTGGATCGACTTGCGCCGCGAGACGCGGTTGACGCCCTGGCGCTTCGAGCGGCGGCCGGCCTTGAAGCGCTGCTTGCGCGAACCGCCCTTGCGGACGCTCACGCGGGCGACGATGACGCCCTGCTTGGCCTTGTAGCCCAGCTCGCGGGCTTTGTCCAGCCGGGTGGGGCGCTCGATGCGCTCGATGGCGCCCTGGTCGCGCCACTCCTGTTTGCGCTGCCACTGCAGCTCAGCTAGTTTCCCCTCCTTGGGGGACCGCCACGCCTCCTTGATGTGCGAGTAGAAGCTTCGTGCCATTGTTGTCCGCGGACGGTTGCGATTCAGCCGCGAGGGGCCACATGTCGTCTCGTCCCGGGGCGCGCGGCGGTCGGTCCGACCGCGGCCCCGGCGGCGAGTGCCCGCTGTGTCCGCACCAGCGAGTTGACGGAAATATCCGCGGTTCACTCTTAACCGCTTCGCTCCGCGGGTCGCGTGGGTTGCGGTCGCACGGGTTCGGCGAGACGTTCGGTCCGAACTGACGGGCGAGATATTCGGTCGGGACGCACAGTCGACGGGCGCGGTCGGAACGCTCGAACCGGCCGCCGCTCGTCGATCGATTAAAGTTCAATTGTATCGATGAACCGCTAGTGGTACACATCGACGCCGCGCCGGCGGCACGCGGGCGCGACGGAGGGAGGTACCGGTGGGAGGTATGAGACTCCTCGTCGTCGCGGGAACGACCGCGACCGCCGCCGTCGACGGAATCAGCGCTGCGGGCGCCGACCCGGAGCTACGCGTTCACACGCCGAGCGCCGACCTCGAAATCGTCGAGGCGGGGCGCCCCGCGCCCGACTCGCCCGTGCCGATGAGTCCGACGGGCTGCGCGACGCCCGCGGTCGTCACCCGCGCGGTCCGCGAGCTGCTCGGCCCGGAGACCCTTCCCGTCGAGTTCGTCGACGCCGGGCTCGGCGCGCCGACCGCGGCGAGCGTCCGCGAGATCGGCGCGTCCCCGGGCGGCGACGTCCGCGACCCCGAGCCGGTCCCGGAGGCGGCGACCGTCTTCGAGCGCGCGCGCTCGCTGGCGCCCGACCTCGCCGTGTCCGGTGAGGGAGCCGGCCCCGAACGCGACGGCGACGGACCCGCCGAGCTGCTCGTCGCCGAGACGATTCCCGGCGGGACGACCACCGCGCTCGGAGTCCTGACCGCGCTCGGCGAGCGCGCCGCCGTCTCCTCGTCGCTACCGGCGAATCCGATCGAGCGCAAGCGGCGCGTCGTCGCCGAGGGGCTGGACGCGAGCGGCCTCGACCCGGGCGGCGCGGCGGACGACCCGATGGAGGCGGTCCGGCTGGCCGGCGACCCCGTCCTCGCCGCCGTTTCGGGGCTGATCGTCGGCGCGGCCGACGCCGGGATCGACGTGACCCTCGCGGGCGGCACACAGCTCGCGGCCGCGGCGGCGCTCGCCCGGCACGCGGGCGTGGAGCGACCACTCCCGTTGGCGACCACGTCGCTCGTCGCGGACGACCCCACCGCGGACCTCCCGGCGCTCGCCGGCGACCTGGACCTGACGCTCGCGGCGGCCGATCCCGGGTTCGGCGAGAGCGACCACCCGGCGGTGGCGGCGTACGCCCGCGGCGAGGCGAAGGAGGGCGTCGGCATGGGCGGGGCGCTCGCGCTCGCGGAGCGCGCCGGGGTCGGCGACGACGCCGTCCGCGAGCGGGTCGCCGCCGTGGCCGACCGCCTGCTCGCGGAGCGGACGAAGTCCGACGGGGGAGACGGGACTACCCCCGCGAACGGAGGCGACCGACGGTGAGGGGACTCGTCCTCGCCGGCACGGCGTCGGGCGTCGGCAAGACGGTGGCGACACTCGCGACGATCCGCGCGTTCGAGAACGCCGGCCGGACCGTCCGGCCCGCGAAAGCGGGGCCGGACTTCATCGACCCGAGCCACCACGCCTGGGTCGCCGGGCGGCCGTCGCGCACCCTCGACCCGTGGCTTCAGGGGAACGACGGCCTCCGACGGAACTACGCCCGCGGCGACGGTGACGTCTGCGTCGTCGAGGGAATGATGGGGCTGTACGACGGCAGCGCCGCGAGCACGGCCGAGGTGGCCGCCGCACTCGACCTCCCGGTCGTCCTCGTCGTCGACGCGAGCGCCGGGATGGAGAGCGTCGCGGCGACCGCGCTCGGCTTCGCGACGTACGCCGACCGGACCGACCACGACCTCGACGTGGCGGGCGTCGTCGCACAGCGCGCGCACGGCGGCCGTCACGAGTCGAGGATCCGCGAGGCGCTCCCAAACTCGCTCGTCTACTGCGGCCGGATCCCACCCCGCGAGGATCTGGAGATCCCCGACCGCCACCTCGGACTACAGATGGGCGAGGAGGCACCGCTCGACTCGGCGGCGCTCGACGCCGCCGCCGAGACGCTCCGGACCGACCGGCTGCTCGATGTCGCGGGCGAACCGACGCTCCCCGCGACCGGCCCGGAGGCGAGACTGGCTGGCGGCGACAGCCGAGCGAACCCCGGAGACGGCGACGACCGCCCGCGGGTCGCGGTCGCGGACGACGCCGCCTTCCGGTTTGTCTACCCGGCCACCCGCGAGCGGCTCGCCGAGCGCGCGACCGTAGTCCCCTTCGCGCCCGCGGCCGGCGACGACCTCCCGCCCTGCGACGGCGTCTACCTCCCCGGCGGCTACCCGGAGCTCCACGCCGCGGCGCTCGCCGACGGGCCCGCGCTTGCGTCGGTCGCGGACGCCGCGGCCGAGGGGACGCCCGTCCTCGGCGAGTGCGGCGGGCTGATGGCCCTCGCGGAGACGCTGACGACCGCCGACGGCGACAGCCACGAGATGGCGGGCGTCCTCCCCGCGAGCGTCGAGCGCCGGGAGCGGTATCAGGCGCTCGACCACGTCGAACTCCGCGCCCGCCGCGGCGCGCTCACGGCGGCCGCCGGGGATCGGCTCCGCGGCCACGAGTTCCACTACTCCGCGGCCGAGGTCGCCCCCGACGCCCGGTTCGCGTTCGACGTGGAGCGCGGGACCGGCATCGACGGCGACCGGGAGGGGCTGACCGAACACCGCACGCTCGGGACGTACTGTCACGTCCACCCCGAGAGCGGGGCGTTCGACGCGTTCCTCGACGAGGTGACGGGATGACGGGAGCCGCCGCGCCCGTCGGGGCCACCGAGCCGGCCGTCGCCGCGCAGGTCGCTGAACCCGCCGCCGCGCTGATTGCTCCGGCTGCCACGCTCCTCGCGCCGGTCGCGCTCGCCCTCGCGCTGGATCTCGCGGCCGCGGAGCCGCCGCACCGCGTCCACCCAGTCGCGCTGTTCGGGACCCTCGTCGGCCGGTTCGACCGGGAGTGGGGCCGCCCTCGGCTCGTCGGCGTCGCGGTCGCGGCCGGCCTCCCTCTCGCCGCGGCCGCACTCTGCGGCGGGGTCGTCTGGCTGGCCGCCGCGCACGGCCCGCGACCCGGCGGCGTCCCGGTCGCCGCCGTCGCCGCTGCGGCGGGCGTCTGCTTCTCGGTCGCGAGCCTCCGCATGCTGCTCGACGTGACCGGCGAGGTCGTCGCCGAGACCGAGACCGATCCCGACGCCGCCCGGGAGTCGGTCCGGGCGCCCGTCGGGCGCGACCCGGCCGACCTCTCTCCGGCCGCGCTCCGTAGCGCTGCGGTCGAGAGCGCCGCGGAGAACCTCGCGGACGGGTTCGTCGCACCGCTCGTCTGGTTCGCCGCCGGCGCGACCGGCGCCGTCGCGGTCGCGGCGGTCGGTGGGAGTCCCGGGGCCGGCACGACCGGCGTGACGGCCACGGTCGCCGGGAGCGCCGCGACCGTCGAGAGCGCGCTGGCGGCGGGGGTCGCGGCCGCGGCCTGGGTGAAGGCGGTGAACACGCTCGACTCGATGCTCGGCTACCGGTCGAAGCCGGTCGGCTGGGCCAGCGCCCGGCTCGACGACGCCGCGATGTTCCTGCCGGCGCGGGTCGCGGCGTGCTGTCTCGCCGTCGCGGCCCGGTCGCCCGGGAGCCTGCGGCGCGCCCGGTCGCTGGCCCGCGAGCCGGCGTCGCCGAACTCGGGCTGGCCGATGGCGCCGGCCGCCGCCGCGCTCGGCGTCCGCCTAGAGAAGCCGGGGGCGTACGTCCTCGACGGCGGTCCGGAGGCGCCGTCGCCCGCGGCCGCCCGCGACGCCGTGCGGCTCGTCGGCGTCGCCGGCGGGGTCACCGTCGCGGCCGCGGCGGCGTGGGTCCTCGCGCTCGCGGGGGTGGTCGCGTGGTCCTGACCAGACCGGTCGCGGCGCTCCGCGGCGCGCTCGGGTTCCTCTCCCGGATCCCCGTCGGCCGCACCGACCGCGACTGGGAGGCGTTCCGGCGGACGCCAGCGGCGATGCCGGCGGTCGGGTACGCGATCGGGGCGCTCGTCTCGCTCCCGGTCGTCGCGGCCGCGCTGGTGCCGGTTCGGGTGCCGCCGCTCACGGTCGGCGTCGCGTTCGCCGCGTGGCTCTCCATCGTCACCGGGATCACCCACCTCGACGGCGTCGCGGACCTCGGCGACGCGGCGGTCGTCCACGGCGACGCCGAGCGGCGGCGGGCGGTCCTGAAAGACTCCGCGCTCGGCGTGGGCGGGACGGTCGCGCTCGCGCTCGTCGTCGCCGGGCTCGTCGCCGCGGGGGCGGCGGTCACGGGCGTCGCGGCCCGCTCGCTCGGCGACGCGGTCGCCCTCGTCGTCCTCGCGGAGGTGGGCGCGAAGGCCGCGACGGCGGCGCTCGTCTGCGTCGGCGACGCCCCGCACGAAGGGCTCGGGTCGGCGCTGACGGCGGTCTCCGGCCCGCGGGCGCTCGCCGGCGTCGCACTCGTGACGACGCCCGGGGCGCTGGGCGCGCGGGCGGGCCTCAGCTCCGGGGGCGCCGGCGTCGTCGCGGCCGCGATCACCGCCGCGGTCGTCGTCGCCGCGCTCGCGTTCGCGTGGGCGCGCTCGCGGCTGGGCGGGGTCAGCGGCGACGTGCTCGGCGCGACGAACGAGCTCGCCCGCGTCGTCGGGCTACACGCGGGGGTGATCGCGTGGACGCTCTCGTGATGTGCGGCGGCCGCGGCACGCGACTCGACCGCGAGGGCGAGAAGCCGCTCGCGCCGGTGGCCGGGCGGTCGATGGTCGACCGGACGCTCGACACCCTCGCCGCGAGCCGGGTCGAGACCGCGTACGCGGCCGTCTCGCCACACACGCCGCGGACCCGCGAGCGACTGGGCGAGCGGGCGAGCGGGGGCGGACGGGTCGCCGACGGCGCCGAACGGGGGGCGGGATCGGTCGAAGTGACCGTCGTCGACACGCCGGGCGACGGGTACGTCGCGGATCTTCAGGCGGCGCTGGCCGAGGGTCCGGAACCGCCGGTCCTCACGGTCGCGGTCGACCTCCCGCTGCTTGACGGGCCGGCGGTCGACACCGTCCTCGACGCGCACGCCGCGGCCGGGAGCGACTCCCTGTCGGTCCGCGTCCCCGCCGCGCGCAAGCGCGGGCTGGGCGCGAGCGCCGACGCCGCGACCCGGTACGACGACGGCGACGGCGACGAAGCGGCTGGCGAAGCCGTGGACCCGCCCGACGAGCGCGTCCCGGCCGGCGTCAACGTCGTCGGAGCGATCGACGGCGCGGGCGACGAGGCCGTCCGCGCGACCCGCGACGCCCGCCTCGCGCTCAACGTCAACCGCCCCGGAGACCGTCGGCTCGCCGAGCGGATCCTCGCCGGCGAGTGCGACGCCCCGACCCTCCCGAGCGGCGGAGTCGACTGGCTCGGCAAACCGGAGCCCGCCGAGGGGGGTGACCGGCCGTGAACCGCGAGCGGGCGGCGGCGCTCGGACGCGAACCCCACGGGAGTACCGACGACCCGGACCTGCTGGACTTCAGCGCGAACACGAACCCGGCGGTCCCGGCAGGCGTCGAGCGCGTCTACCGCGCGGCCTTCGAGACGGCGCGGACGTACCCGCCGGAGCCCCCGGAAGTGTTCCGGGCGGCCGCGGCCGACTACGTCGGCTGCGAGCCCGAAAATGTGGTCCCGACGCCCGGCGGGCTGGCCGCGATCCGGACGGCGATCGCGCTCGCGGTCGACCCGGGCGACTCGGCCCTGCTCCCCGCGCCGAGTTTCGGCGAGTACGCCCGCGAGGTCCGACTTCGGGGCGGCGATCCCTCGTTCGTCGACGCCGAGCGCGTCCTCGACGCCGACCCGCGCGGCCACGCCCTGGCGGTCGTCTGTACGCCGAACAACCCGACCGGGGCCGGCTACGACCGCGAGGCGCTGCTCGCGTTCGCGGAGCGTTGCCGCGCGGCCGACACCGTGCTGCTCGTCGACGAGGCGTTCCTCGGGTTCACCGAGCGCGAGTCGCTCGCGGGCACCGACGGCGTCGTCGTCGCGCGGGCGCTCACCAAGCTGTTCGGGCTCCCCGGGATCCGGGTCGGATTCGCGGTCGCGACGGGCGACCTCGGCGCGGCGATGCGGGGCGCGCGCCGGGCGTGGAACGTGAGCGCCCCGGCGCTCGCGACCGGGGAGTACTGCCTCCGGCAGACGGAGTTCGTCCGCGAGACCCGCGACCGCGTCCGCCGCGAGCGCGGGCGGCTGCGGACCGGCCTCGGCGAGCGGTACGACGTGGCGCCCTCCGCGGCCCCGTTCCTGCTCGTCGACGTCGGCGACCGCGACGTGGACCGCGTCGTCGCGCGCGCCCGGGAGCGGGGCGTCGCCGTCCGCGACGCGCGGACGTTCCGGGGCCTCGACTCGCACGTCAGGGTCGCGGTCCGCCGCCCGGCGGAGAACGACCGGCTCCTCGCGGCGCTCGGCGTCGACGACGAGGAAGACGACGACGAAGCGGACGCCGAGACGGGAGACGGCGGCGGAGGTGGGGACGCCGATGTTTGAGGCGACCGTCAGCGAGGGCGTCCTCCGGCTCCGGCGGCCGGGGACGCGCTGGCTCTCGACCGGGTGGGACGGCGGGCGGTCGCGGGCGGCGACCGCGTACAACGTCACCGTCCCGAAGGGGTTCGCCCGGACCGACCTCGGGGCCTACCGCGACGAGCGGCTGGCGCGGGCGGGGTTCGCCGCCGAAGCGGACGGGCGGAGCGCCGAGGGGAGCGACGGCGACCGCGACGCGCCGCCGACGCTGTTCACGGGTGTCTCGATGGAGCACGCCCGCGGCGCGCGGCTCGGGCCGGTCGTCGCGTACGCGACGGTCGGCCTCTCGAACCCCGCGATGCTGCCGATGGAGCCGACGGACGAGGGCGAGCCGGTCGATTCGGGCGCCGACGCCGCCGGCTCGCCGGTCGACCCCCCCGGAACGGTGAACCTGATCGTCGGCGCGACGCGGCGGCTCGCCCCCGGGGCCGCGGCGAACCTCGTCGCGGTCGCGGCCGAGGCGAAGACGGCGACGCTGCTCGCGGGGGCGGGGATTCCGGGGACGACGAGCGACGCCGTCGTCGTCGCCGACGATCCGGAGGGCGAGCCGGCGGAGTTCTCCGGGAGCGCCACGGCGGTCGGCGGGGCGGCCCGCGCCTGCGTCCGGGACGCGGTCCGCGCGAGCCTGCGGTCGCGGTACCCGGACGGCGACGTGCCCGGACCGGCGGCCGACGCCGAACACGGCGTCGTCACCGGCGACCGGGCGGAGGTTTTCGACCCATGACCACGAACCACGACGACACCGACGACGAGGAACCGACCGACGCGGACGAGGAAACACCGACCGACGCCGGCGAGGGAGCCGCAGGCGACCGCGCCCGCACCCCGGGCGGCGGCGCGGCCCCGGAGCCGGAGCCGATCGAGCCGGCCGCCCCCGAGGAGTTCGGACTGGTCCAGGCGTTCTGGGGCGACGGCAAGGGGAAGACCACCGCGGCGATGGGGATGGGCTTCCGGGCCGCGGGCCACGGCTACCGCGTCCACATGCTCCAGTTCATGCAGGGCGGCGCGGACAGCGTCGAGGGCGTCAGGGGCGAGTACAACGCGATCGCGGCCGTTCCGGGCTTCACCTACGAGAACGCCGGTCACTACGGCTGGCACGGCCTGCTCGACGGGTCGGCCGACGACGAGCACGAGGCGAAGGCGGCGGCCGCCTTCGACCGCGCGGAGGCGCTCGTCATGGGCGCTGCGGAGGCAGACCTGACCGAGCCGCTCGCACTCGACGGGGCGCCCGAGGCGGGCGTCCACCTGCTGATACTCGACGAGCTGCTGTACGCGGCCGACCGCGGGCTCGTCGCCCCCGACGAGGTCGTCCGCCTCGCCGAGTCGAAGCCCGAGGACCTCGAACTCGTCCTCACCGGAAGCCACGCCGAACCGGACTATCTTGACGGCGTCGCCGATCTGATCTCGAACGTCCGCAAGGTCGCCCACCCGTTCGACGACGGTCAGCGGGCGCGCAGGGGGACGGAGTACTGACGATGAGGGCCGCGCGACCGTGACCGACGCCGGCGCGGACGAGGGCGGCGGGGCCGAGGCGGACCCGGAGAGTGACGCCGACACGGTGCTGATCGCGGGTACCGCGAGCCACGTCGGCAAGAGCACGCTGGCGGCCGGGCTCTGCCGACTGCTCGCGCGGCGCGGCGTCTCGGTCGCACCGTACAAGGCCCAGAACATGAGCAACAACGCGCGGGTCGCGCTCGCCCCGGACGGCGAGTGGGGCGAGGTCGGCGTCTCCCAACACGTCCAGGCCCGGGCGGCCGAGACCGTGCCGACGACCGACGTGAACCCCGTCCTGCTCAAGCCGCGCGGCGGCGGCGAGAGCCAGGTGATCGTCGACGGCGAGGCGGTCGCGAACGCTCCGGCGTCGACGTACTACGACGACCACTGGGCGACCGCCCGCGACGCCGCGGTCGCCGCCCACGAGCGCCTCGCGGCCGACCACGACGTGATCGTCGCCGAAGGCGCGGGGAGCATCGCCGAGATCAACCTCCACGACCGCGACCTCGCGAACGTCGAGTGCGCGCGGTTCGCGGACGCGGCGATCCTGATCGCGGTCGACATCGAGCGCGGCGGCGCGTTCGCGAGCCTCTACGGGACCCTCGAACTGCTCCCCGACGACCTCCGCGAGCGCGTGTGCGGCGCCGTGATCACGAAGTTCCGCGGCGACCCGGCCCTCCTCGAACCCGGGATCGACGAGATCGAGGCCCGAACCGGCGTGCCCGTCGTCGGCGTCGTCCCGCACGACGACCCGGGGCTCCCGGCGGAGGACAGCCTCTCGCTGCCCGACGCGGCGACCGCCGAGGACGGAAGCGGTGGCGGCGGGACCGGTAGCGGCGGCGTCCTCGGCACCGACGACGGCGTTCCGGACGACGAGGCCGTCCGGGTCGGGGTCCCGCGGCTGCCGCGCATCTCGAACTTCACCGACCTGGAGCCGCTCGCGCGCGAGCCGGGAGTCCGCGTCGCCTACCTCCCGCTCGACGCCGCGCTCGACGGGGTCGACGCGGTGGTCCTCCCGGGGTCGAAGAACACCGTCGACGACCTGCTCGCACTCCGCGAGGCCGGCTTCGACGGCGCGCTGCGCGCGTTCGACGCCCCCGTGGTCGGCGTCTGCGGCGGGTACCAGCTGCTCGGCGAACGGCTCCTCGACGCGGCCGTCGAGGGCGTCGGCGACCGCGAAGCGGTTCCGGGGGTCGGCCTCCTGCCAGTCGAGACGCGGTTCTCGACGGAGAAGCGCGTCGAGCGCGTCACCCGGGCGGTCGACGGCGTCGGCCCGATCGCCGGCGCCGAGGGGCGCGCGACGGGCTACGAGATCCGCGCCGGGCGGACGCGGGTCCTCGACGACGGGGAGCGGGACGCCGCGGCGACGCTGCTCGCGACCGAGCCGCTCGGTGCCGAGGGCGTCGCCACCGACCGCGTCCTCGGGACGTACCTCCACGGACTCTTCGAGACGGCGGCCGTGCGCGACGCCTTCGTCGAGACGGTCTTCGCGAGCGCGGGCCGGACGCGCCCGGACGCGACGACCGCCGACCGGTCGCCGTACGAGCGCGCGGCCGACCTCGTCGCGGACCACGTGGACCTGGCCGCCGCCGGGCTCGACGAGCTCCTCGGGTCCGCGGAGTGAGGCGACGGGGGATCCGAAGGCGGAAAGTATATTGTCCTAAACACCCAATACTGGCGCATGAGCGACGCCGCCGAAGCGAACGAATCGACGGGAGACGACGCGAAGACCGAGCGCGAGCGGATTCGCGAGCAGAAGCGCCGAGAGCTGGAAGCGCGCCTCGGCGACGGCGACGCGCTCGACGAGGGCGCCGGAACCGAGACGGGCGACGGCGGGGCGGCGACCCCGGACGAGCCGATCCACGTGAACGGACCGGACGAACTCCAGCGCACGGTCGACGAGCACGACGTCGTCCTCGTGGACTGTTACGCCGACTGGTGTGGCCCCTGTCAGATGATGGAGCCCACGATCGAGGCGCTCGCGGCCGAAAGCGACGCCGCGATCGCCAAGGTCGACGTCGACGCGAACCAGGCGGTCGCCCAGCAGCTGGGCGCGCGCAGCATCCCGACGCTCGTCCTGTTCGCCGGCGGCGAGGCGGTCGACCGGTTCGTCGGCGCGCAGGACCGGGCGACGCTCGAATCCGCGATCAACGAACACGCCGCCTGACGCGGCGGGGGAGCAGAGCCCTCAGTTCTCCGCGAGCGTCTCCTCCAAGAGCTTCCGCTGTGCGGTCGCGAGGTGCTCGGCGAACGTCGAGGGAGAGATGTCGAGCGCGTCGGCGACCGCGCTCGCGTTGGCGTCGCGGGGGCGTTCGAAGTAGCCCATGCGGTAGGCGGTCCGCAACACCTCGCACTGGCGATCGGTGAGGCGGCCGCGGTCGACGAGGGTCCGGTCCGACACCTCGTCGCCGCGCGCCGACCCCTCGACGAGGTAGCGGACCTCGACGCGCTCCGCCGTCCCGTCGAGCGCCGAGACGATGTCGCGCAGGCGTTCGAGGTCGGGGAGGTGGAGCGTCAGGAGGAGGACGCCGTCCTCGGCGCGGGCGTCCGCGATCGGGCAGTCGAGCTCCTCGATTATCCGGCAGGCGCACGCCCCGTCGCGCGGGCGGTCGTACCGGTACACCCGCTCGTCGCCGAGGTCGACGACCGAGGTGGGCGTCGG
The DNA here is from genome assembly GCF_002114285.1 of Halorubrum ezzemoulense DSM 17463. Lineage (GTDB taxonomy): Archaea > Halobacteriota > Halobacteria > Halobacteriales > Haloferacaceae > Halorubrum > Halorubrum ezzemoulense. The sequence goes on along the minus strand of NZ_NEDJ01000020.1, from coordinate 9,179 downwards.
GACCCCCTCCGCGCGGTCGACCGCGTCCGGGTCGCGGGCGCGGAACTCCTCGGTGTGCGTGTCACCCACGTGCGTCCAGTTGACGCCGGTTATCGGTCCGTCGTGGACGGTCGACGCGGCGACGACCGGACACCCCTCGGTCCCGTGGATCGCGACGCCGGCGCGAACGCCCCCGTGCGCGGCCGCGACACCGTCGTCCGCCGGCTTCCCTTCGGTTCCCATCAGATCGGGGTTAGCACGACGGGTACAAATGCCTGATCCACGATACACCGGTCCCGTGACCGGGTCTCGCAGAGAACACCCGCAATACTGAGGGCCGGTCGGTATCGGTCCGCGCCCCGGAGTCGCAGCCGTGACACGAGCGATCCACGCACTCGGAGCGATCGCCCTGGCCGGCGCCGGGGGCGGAATGAGCGTCGCGGCGGCCGCGGGGTTGGCCGGCGGCGCCGGAGGCGGACCGAACCTGCTGGCCGGCGCGGTCGTCCTCGCGGTCGGCGCGGTGAGCCTCGGCGCCACCGTCGCGAGGGAGACCCGGGACGCGCTGCGGACGGACGGCTTCGGCGTCACGCGGACCGACCTCGGCAACGCGACCGCCGTCGCCGCCGCGGCGCCGGTCACGTACGCCCTCTCCGTGCGGGTGGGCGTCGGCGCGGTCGTCGCGTCCGCGCTCGTTGGGCTCTGCGCGCACCTCCTGACCGAGACGTACGGCGCCCCCGCCTACTGCGGTTCGTTCGTCGGGATGGCGACCCCCGCGGCCGACGCCGAACTCGGGTCGGTGGCCGCCGCCGGCCTCGTCGCCGCCGGCGTCTTCGTCGCCGCCAAGCGCGCGTTCAACGGGTTCGGCGGGAAGCTCGGCACGACGGCGTTCGTCGGCTGCCTGTCGGTGGCGGCGCTCGGCGGGCTGACTCCCGGCGCGGGGACGGTCCCGGAGCCGGCCGTCGCGACGGGGCTCGTCGCCGCGGCGGCCGTCGCCGCGCCCGTCACGTACCTCGTGAGCGTTCAGCTCGACCACGGCCCGGTCGTCGCCTCCGCCGTCGTCGGGCTCGCGGCCGGCCTCGTCTGTCCGCCGCTGTTCGCCGCGGGCGACGCGGTCGCTGCGGTCGCCTTCTGCGCGTCGTTCGCCGGGATGGCCACCCCGGAGCGGATCCCCGGGCCCGGCGCGATGCTGTTGGCCGGCGGGACAGCCGGCGTGGCGTTCGTCGGCGCGGCGCCGTACTTCGTCGGCTTCGGCGGGAAGCTCGGCACGATCGCGTTCGCTGCCTGCCTCGTGACCGCGGGCGCCCTGTCGCTCGGCCGCCTGCTCGCGCCGGCGGGGAGCGACGCCGTGACCGGGTGACTCGCCGCCGCGTCGGGGGGCGCGAAGACGGCGGACGAACACCGTCGACCGGCGCGAGAGGCGGGCGGACATCGAGGCGAGGGGACGGATACCGAGACGGGAGGGCCGGCACCGAGACGAGAGGGTAATTAAAACACCACGCTACGCCGGGGGTGTTCGGAGGGTGCTGGGGCTCCTACGTGGGACCGATGCCCGATCCGACCGAACGGAGCTTCGAGTCGAGCCCCACCGTCTGTCCGTTCTGCGGCGTCGGCTGCCAGATCGAGTACGCCGACCGCGGCGGCGCGACCGGCGTCGAGGGGGCGGTGAACGCCAAGGGAGAGATCTGCCCGAAGGGGGCGGCCGCGTTCGACGTGGTCGACCACGAGGACCGCCTGACGGAGCCGCTGGTCCGACACGACGGGCACTTCGTCACCGCGCCGTGGGGGGAGGCGCTCGACCGCGTCGCGAGCGGAATCGGGCGCGTGGTCGACGAGCACGGCCCCGACGCCGTCCAGTTCTTCGCGTCGTCGAACTGTACGAACGAGGAGAACTACGTCCTCCAGAAGCTCGCGCGCGTCCTCGGGACCAACAATGTCGACAACTGCGCGCGGCTCTGTCACTCCTCGACCGTCGCGGCGATGAGCGAGCGGTTCGGGGCCGGCGCGATGACGAACACGCTCGACGACCTCCGGGAGACGGACTGCCTGTTCGTCAACGGGGCCAACCCGGCCGAGCAACACCCCGTGGCGTTCCGGTCGTACCTCCTCCCGGCGATCCGCGACGGCGCGACGCTGGTCCACGTCGACCCGCGCGCGAACGACACCACCGAGGCGGCGGACGTCCACCTGCCGCTGCGCCCCGGCACCGACATCGAGGTGGCGAACGCGGTCGCGGCGGTCCTCGTCGAGGAGGACCTCGTCGACGAGTCGTTCCTCGACGAGCGCACGACCGGGTTCGACCGCCTTCGCGGCCACCTCGCCGGCGTGGACGTCGCCGCGAACGCCGAGGCGGCCGGCGTCGACCCGGGGGCGATCCGGGAGGCCGCCCGGGCGTACGGCGAGGCCGACCGCGCCGCGATCGTGACGGGGATGGGGACGAGCCAGCACCGCTGCGGCACCGACAACGTCCACGCCCTGCTCAACCTCGCGCTGCTGACCGGCAACGTCGGCCGCCCCGGGACGGGCGTGAACCCGCTGCGGGGCCAAAACAACGTTCAGGGCACGAGTGACGTTGGAGGACTGCCAGGCGTGCTCCCCGGGTACGAGCCCGTGACGGACGCGGCCGCCCGCGAGCGCGTCGCCGAGGTGTGGGGGGTCGAGCCGCCGGCGGAGCCCGGCCTCACCGAGGTGGAGGCGACCCACCGGTTCGGCGACGAGGTGCGCGCGGCGGTCGTCTTCGGCGAGAACCCGGCCGTCACCGAGCCGAACGCGACGGCGGTCGCGTCGGCGTTCGACGACCTCGACTTCTGCGTCGTCATCGACCTGTTCGAGACGGCGACGGCCAAGCACGCGGACGTGGTCCTCCCCGGGAGCGCGTGGGCCGAGAAGGCCGGGACCGTGACGAACACCGACCGGCGCGTGATGCGGATGCGGCCGAACGCGGACCTGCCGGGGAACGCGCGACGGGACTTCGAGATCCTCACCGACCTCGGCCAGCGGCTGACCGACCGGCCGGACGCGTTCGACCACGACGGCCCGGAGGCGGCCTTCGAGGAGCTGACCCGCGTCGCCCCGATCTACGAGGGGATGAGCTACGCGGAGATCGGCGGCGGCTACCAGCGGTGGCCGTTCTCGGCGAGCGACGGGGCCGGCACCGACGTGTTACACGCGGAGACGTTCGCGACGGGCGAGCGCACCGCCCCGCTCGCGGTCGTCGACCCGGTCCCGCCCGCGGACGAACTCGACGCCGGCGAGCTGACGCTGACGACCGGTCGCGTGATGCAGCAGTTCAACAGCGGGGCGCTCAGCCGGCGCTCCGACCGACTCGTGGCGATGCGGGGCGAGGACGCGCTCCAGATCCACCCGGCGGACGCCGCCGATCGCGAGATCGAGGACGGCGACCGAGTGACCGTCTCGAACGAGCGCGGGAGCGTCGAGGTCGCCGCCGAGGTCACGCCGGCGGTCCGCGAGGGCGTCGTGTTCTGTACGTTCCACTACCCGGACCCGCTCGCGAACGCGCTGACGGGCGACGCGCTCGACCCGGCGGCGAAGATCCCCGAGTTCAAGCACTCGGCGGTCGCGGTCGAGCCGGTCGCCGAGGGGGACGCGCCCGCGGAAGGCGACGCGGCCGGCGCCGACTGAACGGGCGCCGACGCGGGGTCGGCCGTCCGTCGCGGATAGGCGGCACGAATCGCCGGTATCAGCCGTGAGACCTGGGGGTGGCCGTTTATATAACCCAAGCGGAGAGGTCTCAGCATGGCTACATCGGGAGAGTACGGCCGGCACGACTTCGGTCAGGGCGGCTTGAACGACGGGCTCGACGTGGGTGAGCTGGTCGACGAGATCGGTCTCGACGGGGACGAGATCGCGTGGCGAAAGGAGTTCGTCGGCTTCGACGCAGAAGACGAGCGGCGACTGAGCCGGTACGAGGACGCGTTCGCGGAGAACGCGGAGCAGATCGCGGACGACTTCTACGAGAACCTCACCGAGCACGAGCAGACGACCGCGGTGATCGCCCGGTCCGACAAGGGGCTCGAACAGCTCAAGCGGACCCAGTCGGCGTACCTCGTGACGCTCGCGGGGGGCGAGTACGGGACGGAGTACTTCGAGGACCGGGCGCGGATCGGCAAGATCCACGACATGCTGGAAATGCCGATGAAACACTACATCGGGCAGTACGGCGTCTACTACGACCTGATCCTCCCGCTTATCGGCGACCGGCTCGTCGACTCGCTCACCGACCGGCTGGCCCCCGACGACGGCGGGACGGTCGACGACGAGACCGCGGCGGCGGTCGAGGCGGAGGTCGACGACGCGATCGAGGACCTGCTCTCCGTCCTCCGGATCGTCAACCTAGACATGCAGGTCGTCACGGACACGTACATCCACTCGTACAGCGAGAAGCTCTCGGCGGCCGTCGAGCGGAACGAGGAGCTGATGGCGGAGGTGGAGGCGGAGGTCGAAGACCCGATCAGCGACCTCCGCGAGTCGGCGGGCGACGTCGCCGAGAGCGCCGCCGAGGTGGGCGACGCGGCCGAGGAACAGTCGCGGCGGGTCGCCGAGGTCTCCTCTGAGGTCGCGAACCTCTCGGCGACCGTCGAGGAGGTGGCGTCGACGGCCGACGAGGTCGATCGGACGAGCAGCCGGGCAGAGGCCCTCGCGGAGGACGGCCGTGACGCGGCCGACGACGCCGCGTCGGCCATGGACGACATCGGCGACGCGGTCGACGAGGTGGCGGCCGACGTGGAGGCGCTTCAAGAGCGGGTCGAGGAGATCGACGAGTTCGTCGACGCGATCGACGGGATCGCCGACCAAACGAACCTGCTCGCGCTCAACGCCTCGATCGAGGCGGCCCGGGCCGGCGAGGCGGGTGCCGGGTTCGGCGTCGTCGCCGACGAGATCAAGTCGCTCGCGGAGGAGTCGCAGGGGCACGCGAGCGACATCGAGGCGATGGTCGACGGCATCCGCGCCGACACCGAGGAGAGGGTCGAGAGCCTCTCGGGGACGACGGTGCGAGTCGACGAGGGGAGCGAGCGCGTCGGCGACGCGGCGGAGAGCCTCACCGACATCGCCGAGGCAGTCACCGAGACGGCCGACAGGATCGACGAGGTCTCCGACGTGACCGACGAGCAGGCCGCGGCCGCCGAGGAGATCGCCGCGACGATCGACGGGGTGGTCGAGCAGTCGAATCAGATCTCGGAGCGGATGGGAGAGCTCGCGGAGGAGAGCGAGTGCCAGTCCGCGGCGGTCGAGGAGGTCGAACGCAGCGTGCGCCGGCTGTCCGCCGACGGCGGCGACGACGGATTCCAAGCGGCGTCGGTGACGGACGGCGGCCGGTCGATCCCGGCGGGGCTGCCGGAAGGGATGCCGGAGTTCGTGATCGACCGCCTCTCCGACGAGGAGTTACAGGCGATCGCGGCCGGCGACCTAGAGATGGACGACCTTCGGTGAGCCGGTCGGCGTGACCGGCGCGTCGGAGGCGCAGGAGTCGCGGCCCGAGCGGTCGGACTCAGGGGACGAAGTACGCGTCCGGTCCTCGAACGCCGGAGAGCTCGCGGAGCGCGGGGGCGCCGCACCGGTCGCAGGCGTCCGGCTCCGCAGCGGCGTCGGCCCGGGCGAACACCGTCTCGCAGGCGTCGCAGGCGACGTAGCGGAGCGCGAGCGACGGGGTGTCGGTCATGGGCGGGGTAGGCGGCCGACGCACTTGAACCGACGCCCGGGGCGGGTCGGTCTCGCCCGGACCCGGCATCGCCGGTCGGGTCACTATTGCCCGGACCCGGCGTCGCCGGAGGACGCGATCCGCGCCTCGTACTTCGCCAGCGACTCGTCGAGCGCCTCGGCGGCGTCGGCGTCCGCCGCCTCGGCGAGCGCGAGCAGCGCGAACAGCGCGTCGCCGATCTCGTCGGTCGCGATCGCGGCGGCGTCCGGCTCGCTTCCGTAGTCGGTCGAGGTCGCCACCTCCTTGGCGATCTCGCCGACCTCGCTCTCGAGGTCGAGGACCCGGTGCGCGAGGTCGGTCTCTAACCCGTGCTCGGCGACGAAGGCGGCGACGCGGTCCTGCTCGTCCATACGCGTGGCCTCCCTCGCCTCGGTAAAGAATCCTCCCGCTTCGGTCGCCCCGAGACCGCGGGCTTCGGTGGTGGCGAGGACGGCCGGTCGCGCAACCCCTAAGACGCGAGCGACCCCAGTGTGCGTATGCGAAGCGCGATACTCGGCGGCACCGGCGACATCGGCGAGGGGCTCGCGCTCCGGCTGGCGGCGGACACCCCGCACCGGATCGCGGTCGGGTCGCGGGAGGCCGAGAAGGCCGAGACCAAGGCCGAGGAGTACACGACCGAACTGGAGAGCCGCGGGCTCGACGCCGCGGTGACCGGCGGGGAGAACGCCGCTGTCGCCGCCGACGCCCGCGTCGTCGTCCTCGCGGTGCCGCCGTATCACGTCGGCGACACCGTGGAGGCGGTGGCGGGGTCGCTGGACGACGGCGACGTGCTCGTCTCGCCCGCCACGGGGATGAAACGCGACGACGAGGGGTTCCACTACCACAAGCCCGGCGCGGGCTCAGTGACCGCGATCGTCGCCGACGCGGCGCCGGAGGGCGTCGCCGTCGTCGGCGCGTTCCACAACCTCGCCGCCGCGCGGCTGGCGAACCTCGACGCCGACCTCGGCGTCGACACGCTCGTCCTCGGCGACGACGAGGACGCGAAGCGAACGGTCGCGGACGTCGCCGAGGGGATCGAGGGGCTCCGCGCGCTCGACGCGGGCGGGATCGCCAACGCACCCGAGATTGAGGCGCTGACGCCGCTTCTGATCAACGTCGCCTCGAACAACGACGGGCTCAACGACCTAGGCGTTCGGTTCCAGTAGGACCGGAGGCGGACCGTCGCCGGGCGCTATGACGAACGGATGACCGCCCGCGGATCGGCGGCGAACGCCGCCGGAGTCCCGGCTCGGCGGTGAGGTTCCGAGGCCGCGAACCACGGGAGAGATCCCCGGGCGAGTGTCGGCGCAGTCGTCCGGATCTCCGCCGGCACGGCGTTCCGTTAGGCCTTTGCGCGCCGGGGCCCTCCGGGCGGTAGATGGAGTACTTGCAGCGTCGGGTCGGGCTGGTCGAAGACCGGATCGAGTCGGTCATCGACGACGTCGAGCCCGAGGAGCTGTCCGGTGAGGTGGGGCACGTCGTCCTCGCGGGCGGCAAGCGCGTCCGCCCCGCGGTGACCGTCCTCGCCTGCGAGGCGTTCGACGGCGACCCCGAGGAGGCGGTCGACTTCGCGGCCGGTATCGAGTTCGTCCACAACGCCTCGCTCGTGATCGACGACATCATCGACCGCTCCGAGGTCCGCCGCGGCACCCCCGCCGCGTGGGCGGAGTTCGGCTACGGCCCGGCGATCATCGCGAGTGACGGCCTGCTCGGCGAGGCGTTCGCGCTGTTCTCCGCCGAGCCGCGCGCGATGCGCACCGTCGCCGAGGCGATGGTCGAACTCGGCGAGGGCGAGGCGACCGAGCTCGCCGCGCGCCCGACCAACGAGGCCGAGTACATGGATCTGGCGCGCCGGAAGACGGGCGCGCTGTTCCGCGCCGCCGCCGAGTTGGGCGCGGTCGCGGGCGGCGCCGACCCCCACGCGATCGACTCGTTCGGCGAGTACGCGGAGCGCGTCGGCGTCGCCTTCCAGATGCGCGACGACGTGTTGGACGCCACCGCCGACGCCGACGACCTCGGCAAACCGACCGGACAGGACGCTGAGATGGACCGCCCGAGCGTCCTCCAGGTCACGTCGCTGTCGCCCGAGGAGATCAACGAGCGTGCCCGCGCCGAGTCGGAGCGCGCGCTCGCCGCCCTCGACGACGCCGATCCGCCCGAGACCGAGGCGATCGAGTACCTGCGCGACCTCGCAGAGTTCGTCGTCGTCCGCGAACGGTGATCGGAAGAGAGCGTTCGTGCGGTCAGATCCCGGCGCTCAGATCTCGTACTCCGCTTTCTCCATGAGGTCCGCGAACACCTCGGTCCCCATCGCCTCCTCGTAGACGATGGCAGTGAGCATCCCGCCGGGGTAGACGCCGCCGTTCTGGACGTGGTCCACCTTGTGGCAGTGCATCGGGTAGATGCCGGGGTCCGCGTCCGCCGCGAACTCGACGGTGTACCGCTCCGCGGGCGCGACGTTCACCACGTCCTCAGGTAATTGCAGTACTTCGGGGTACGGCGCGCCGTCCTTCTCCACCGTGCGGAACCGGTGGTTGTGCGTGTGCATCGGGTGCGACATGAACCCCGCGTTGACCAGGTGGAGCCGCACCGTGTCGCCCTCGCTGACGACGACCGGCGAGCCGTGGTCGGGGTTGAGCGTGTACGGCGCGACGCGGCCGTTGATCGTGAACGCGTCGGGGCGACGGTCCTGAACGTCGTAGCTGACGTCCGCGCCGCCGTACGACCGTGAGAGCCGCGTGTCCCAGTCTTTCAGCGTCATGAACTGCTCGACGTCGGCTTCCTCGTACCCCTCGGGGTCGATCCGGAGGATCCCGTACATCCGCAGATAGATTACATAGAATATGAGTAAGACCAGAAGGGTTGGAACATTGATACCTTTCTGCGCGCTCTGTGTAAGTTACCCCACCACAGAGATTTCTCATTTCAGCTGAGAAATGATCGAAAGGAATTACAGACAGAAACTCATCTGAGAGAGGAGCTAAAACGAACTGACAGAACTCGTGTTAGATTTGAGGGGGGTTGTCTGTAGCTCGGAGTATCTCAAAATCAAATCGCTTGTGAGGCTTCTGTGCGCTTCTAAGAGCATGAGGCTTTGGAGAGAATCAACTCAGACTCGACTGTGGGTGACTGTGGGTGACTGTGTGGATTCTTTGGGTGGTCCATGACCCAACCATCATCGAGAATTAAGATCGTTCTAAGCTCCTCATACTCGCCGTGCGTATGAATACGATAGTCGCATGATCTCCCGATTTGTGGATGTGTGCGATAGAACCGAACGGGCCGTATAGATAAACGGCCTTAGAGGCGTCTAAACTAACTCTATCGACATTAAACGCATTGAGGGGAGAGAAATACCCGCCGACTCAATGCGTCGAAGCTTGCCAACCCTCGCACAATAGTAATTCTGTGTTTTCCTTACGGTGCGGAGGGAAAACCTCGGACAATACATATCGAGGGATCATTACTACATATAATATATACAGCGTTGCGGAATGGGCACGTA